>JANNGV010000029.1:0-7580 GCA_031404055.1 Chloracidobacterium sp. | reverse complement strand
CCAATTTCGTCAATGAGATCGTCAAAAAGTGGGATATGGCCGGTCTTTGATATTGCTCTGACTCTGACCCGCCCACCCGTTTAGAGGCGGTCTTGACCGCCCGTCCGTATTTGTTTCTTTTAACGCGGTCAAAATACCGTCGACAACATATACTTGCTTGAATGTGATGTTATAGTCGTGATATTAACTATGACCATAATTTAATTTTGGTCATCATCTATTTATGAGAGATTCGGTCCGACAGAAAACGACTAAGGACGCGATACTGGACGCAACGGACCGGCTCCTTGCCCGGTACGGCTACAAAAAGATGACGATCGACGATCTCGCCAGAGAAGTCGGCATCGGCAAAGGCAGTGTTTACCTGCATTTTTCGAGCAAAGAGGAGATCGCACTTTCACATATCGACAGGATCATCGAACGTCTCAAAGCAAACCTTGGCGAGATAGCGATAAAAAAAATGCCTTGCAAGGCCCGATTGCGCTTGATGTTGATTGAACGCGTGATGTTTCGTTTTGACAGCGTCCAGCATTACTCCCAGAGCCTGAACGAGCTTTTGTCGCATTTACGGCCGCGCCTTCTGGATCGCCGCAAACGCTATTTTGAAGAAGAAGCCCGCATCTTCGCCGGAATACTGGACGAAGGAGCGACCGCTGGCGAATTTGCGTTTGAGAACTCCGCCGACACGGCAAGAACATTGATCGACGCAACCAACGCTCTTCTCCCCTACAGCCTGAGTGCGTACGAACTTGGCGAGCGTGGGGACATTGAGAAAAAAACGAGCCGGGTTGCTGATCTAATACTGAACGGATTGTTAAAGCGGTAGTCAGTGCGGCCAACAAAGCATTCATGAAGAAAGCAATAGGTTAACCCACGTTCACCTTTTCCAATAATTCTTTATCTTAAGATCGAGCATCGGAAACGCGCAATACTCAACGCTTCTTCCCGATTCCCGCAGCTTTTGGACCATCGGGATCGCTGCGTCGGCATTTCTCGTATGAACTATAACGGTTGCCGCCCGCTGCAGATCAGGCTTCTCGTTCAGCCACTCGGCGATTGCGTAACCGGTGTTTGAAAAATCGTCGTGATCGTTCGATTCATAATGGTGCGGCAGTAGATCGTGATCGAGAAAGATAGCATCGTAATTCGTTTCCGCAAGTAAAACCTTGGCTTCTGCGACGGTTTCAGCGATGTCCAGATCATCGCCCTTAAAGCGTCGTTCGAACCAGGCATGCCGGCGATGATCGTCGTCAAGAAGAAATACCGATATTGGCGTTCGCTCGGCCGATAGATCACTTAGGCCGAGTTTAATCATTAAACTGCGTAAAATACTCATACTTCCAATGCAAAAACGCGAAGTCTGAATATAGCATATGGCACGGCCGGGTGATATTTGAAATCAACTTTCCGGGTGATATAATCAGTCCGATCAACCGCTATTACGTTTTTTTTATACCAAATCCCGCAGACGGGAAAATCTATGCCCAAGGAAACCGTAAAGAAATACAAATTGGCCGCAGTGCCCGATGTTGGAACCCAATTTGAAACTGATAATCGCGAAAATCGGGATATTGAGATTTGTCCGCTATGCTTTGGCTCGGGCCTTGAAGTCGTGCCCGGCAAAGGAGCCCGACCGTGTGAATGCCGCCGCCGCGAAGCTCATTCGGGACTTTTAGATAAGGCCCGCCTTCCCCGGCGATACGCCGCCTGTCATTTTCATAATTACAAGCCGTCGAACCCTTCACAGGAGCGGGCTTTTGGCTACGCATCCAAACTGACGATGGAGTATCCGGCGGTCGAGCGTGGTTTATTATTAATGGGAACGGTAGGCGTCGGCAAAACACATCTTGCGGTTTCGATATTAAAAGGGCTGACCGAACGGGGATTTACTTGTCTCTTTTACGAGTTCGGATCACTTTTGAAGGAAATTCAGGACTCGTACAATGTAAACACGCGAACGTCTGAACTGGGTGTTTTATCTCCCGTTCTGAGTTCGGAAATTCTGGTGTTAGACGAAGTTGGAGCCTCAAAACCGACGGATTGGGTGCGCGATACGATGGCCCACATTATCAATACGCGTTACAACGACAGAAAACTGACGATCTTCACCACGAATTACACGGACGAAAGACGAAACGAACGGGAAGAGACGCTGGAGGATAGGATCGGATCTCGTTTGCGGTCAAGGGTTTACGAAATGTGCAAAACCGTGAATATCACCGGCGACGACTATAGAAGAAATTTTGACAAACCGGTGGGATTACGTAAGAAGTGATTGACGGATATCCTGGAGCTTCTGCCGATCGGAAATTTAATCGGATTACACCTTTTTCGGCTCGTTGGCTACATGCTTTTCAATTGGTATCAAGACCGTTTTCGCGACTAGCAGATTCTCGTCTTCTGAAAGATCCGAAACAACAAAAACGCTGTATTTCCCGCTTTCGAAGCAAGCCACACGAAGGTCGCCTGACGCCTTGCACGAGACCGCGTCCAGACCTGCATTGATGTCTTCCCCGTCCCGCGGCGTTAGCAGTATCGACACGACCTTCTTCTTATATTCCACAACCACGTGTGAAAACCGCCTTCCGTTAAAGAGACAGAAGTGGGCTGTCATGAACTTTGCGTCATCGCCAAATGCCTCGCGTAAAGGATTGAAAACGGCGGAATCCAATCCGTCCGACGACTGTCCAAAGCGTTTGGCGGCTTCTTTTAGCGATATCGGTTTATCGCTAAGGTCGTGTGAAAGAGCGCAGTGTTTGTGATCGCCGACCGCGTCCTCCTTTACGGGTATAAATGACGCACGCTCATACCAGAGATTTTCCTGCACAATATTATTGGAGGCGGGAGCCGGCCTTTCTATGTCAGCGGTTACCGGCGGGTTTCGGCGGGTTATCATTATCGCCATAACCACGGCGATGAGCAAAACCGAAGCGATTCCCGCAAATGCGGCTTTTGAAAGGTGAAAACCCCAGACTCGCGGTTTTCCGAAGGCCTGCTCGCGAAGATCGCTTTTGACTCGCGCAGCAAAACCCGGATTCATATGGCTTTGCGGAGCATTTTTAACCGCGTCACGCAGCCGCTCACGCAGTTCGCGTCGGCCGGCAAGCTCACCCCGGCATTTTGCACAAGTTTCAAGATGCTGCAAAACCTCGTGATTGGTCTCGACGAGCAGTTCGTTGCTCAGATATGAGTCGGCGATATCTTTGAAATCTCTACAATTCATAGTTCTTTAACTTCCCAAAGCCCTCAAATTTTTCAGGCCGTAATTTTGCGCGTACGCGGCAAGTTCGACCCGCAACAATTTGCGTCCGCGATGAAGGCGTGACATCACGGTGCCAGCCGGTATCTGAAGCATGTCCGCAATCTCGCGATACGCAAATTCCTCAACATCCGCCAAAAGGACGATTTCCCTAAACGAGTCGGGAATCTTCTCCAAAGCGGCTAAAACATCTTCGTCGCTAACGTGCTGCGGAACAGAAGGCTCGAAAGCAACAGTTTCGGCAATCATTTCCTCGGTATCCTCGACCAGTTTCATTCGACCGAGTTTGCGAAGCCGCTTTCCATTCAGGTGATACATTATCTGCGTCATCCACGCACGGCAGTTCGTTCCGCGCTCATAGCGGTGAAATGAACGCAACGCTTCCGAGAGCGTTTCCTGCACGAGATCTTCAGCCTCGTTCGAACCTCTCACGAGCCATCGGGCCACACGCACGAGATCCTGCATGTGCGGCAACGCCTCGCTCTCAAAGTCATCCCAGTTTTCCTTCTCCGGCCGCTTTCCAATACCGAACATTCTTTATACAAGCTGTCTGAAAAGTTTGTCGTCAACTTAACTATACCTTTCCGGCATATTACTATTCCCAAACTTCAGCATTGATCCGACAAATCCTGTTTGGTCCTTGATTTTCAACTTTTCAGTAATAATTAGAATGACGAATCATAATGTTAAATTTTGTTGTGTTTTTATAAACAAAGTGCTTCCTTTTTACCCGCGAAATAGGTATTATAAGTTTGGCAGTAAACTCGCCTAACACCCGACACACCCAAATATATGCCCGCTACAAACGCACTTTTGCAGGAAGGACGCTATCGCATCAACAACGAATTTCCCCACGAAGGAGTTGGTTCTGTCTATGATGCATACGATACCATCAGCGAAACTAACGTCGTTGTCAAAGAAATCCCCGTAAAGCTGAACAAGGTAGCTACCATGGCTCAGCGAGAGAATTTGAACGTCGCATTTGCCGACCAGGCAAAGGTGCTGACCGAGATCAAGCACGAATCACTGCTGCATGTTCGCGATTATTTTTCCGAGATCGGCCGACAGTATCTTGTGATGGAATCGGTTGACGGCGATGATCTGCAAACGCTTTTGGATAGGCAAAAGGTCTGTTTTCCGGTTTCGGATGTGACAAACTGGGCGGATCAATTGCTTGACGCATTGCATTATCTCCACACCTACAGAACTCCGATCGTCCACAGGAACATCCGGCCTGAGAATATTAAGCTTAATTCCGACGGCATACTCAAGCTGATGTCATTTGGCCTCGACGGCTCCACGAGAGTGAATACAGGAGGCGCCGAAAAAGCGTATGAGAGTTCGACCATCGCCTATTCGCCGCTTGAGCAGATCTGGAGCGGCCTTGACGCCGCCTCGCAGAAGGTCATCACCAATAAATACGACGAACAATCAGAACGCATTCTTAAAGAAGATCTCGATGCGCGGAGCGACGTGTATTCGCTTGGTGCCACGCTGTATCACCTCGTAACCGCCCGCGTTCCGGTCGACGCTTTAGAGCGCTCGATTGAAATTTTGGAAGGAAGGCCTGATCCGCTTCGTGCCCCGACCAAGATCGACCCGACGATACCGTCTGAGATCTCCGACGTGCTGATGAAGGCAATGGAGATTAAACGCGAATACCGTTTCGATTCGGCGGCAATTATGCGTCAGGTTCTACGCACAGCCCTGGTTCGCGTGAAAGAGCGCGAGACAGAAGAGCTTTTAGAACAGGACGAGGCCGCGAATGACATAAAACTGGCCGCGCAGAAAAAAATGAATTCCGATTCCGCCGAGCTAAGCGAAACCGAACGGATGAAACAGCAATTGCGTGAGGCCGAAGCACAAAGGCTCCAGGCCGAGCAGCGTGCGGCTGAAGCAGAAAAAAGGCTTCGTGAAAGTGAGGCTGCCCGTCAGCCAAAGTTCGAACCTGCGGTTACTGCCGCTAACTTGGACGATGATCTCCTCGGTGTCCTCAGCCCGTCATTACACGTTTCCGAAGCACCGAAGGCGAGGGCGTCCGCCGCTGAAATATCATTGAGCGAACTGGCCGACGATGCTGTAGATCATTCTACCAACCCTGTGATGCGTGAAATGCAAACCGGGGAAATTGGAAAGGCTGTGAGCGACACGGCCGGCCCTGAATTTATCAATGCCGCAAACGAACAGAATGCTCCCGCTGAAACAGACTTCACTCAGGAATCTGTCGAATCTGCCACCGAAGAACTCGTTGTTGCAGGAAACGATCAGGTTGCAGAGCATCAGCCTGAATCGACGTTTGAAGAAGCAGCATCGTCTGATGTCGTATCCATAACGCAAGGCATCGAAACCCCAACAGAGGTATTCGCCGCCTCCGAGGACGATTTGAAGAAAGACGAGGCGACCGAACGCGATGCCGATGACGCTGCCTTCGCTGACCCGATAGCACAGGTTGAATCAATCCCGCTGAAGGTTCGCGAAGAAATATATCTCGTTCCCGTCGAACGCAGTGGATTTCCGATGAGCACGCCCGCTATAGCCATCGCGGCGGCCATCTTTTTAGTAGTCGTCATCGGAGGATGGATGTTCGTGTCTAGTGGAACGTCCGAGCCGGCGACCGCAGTTTCACCCGAGGTTCCTTCAACAACACAGGCCCCGGTAGATTCTGAGGTGAAATCCGCTTTCCAGCCAACCGACGCTCCGGCAATACAACCCGAATCCGTGCAATCGGATCCGTCAACTACCGATCCCGCCGCCGACCCTTCAACCGTTAAAGTCGCGACGGCGTCCACGCCTAAACCCAGGAAGGCCGGGCCAGCCAAGGCCCGCGCGCCTAAGAAGGCCGTCACCGTCGACGACTTGATCAACGACAATTAACCAAATCCGCTCATCAAGCGCCAAGGACAAATGCCATGAATCTTCTTTCTTTCCCCCGAACCAGAATAACCCGTCTCCGCTTCGCCGCCTATTTTTTCCTGACCTCATTGATGTTGTCGTTCACGCTTTCATTGGGCGCTCAGCAGCCGCAATTAACCCTTGCCGACCTCCTGATCGGGCTAAGGTCAAAGAAAGTAAGCCTCGCCGATCGCAATACAATTTTGACCGAAGCCATAAAACAGCGTGGAGTCACCTTTACGCTTTCAGCCGACATCGAGAAGGAATTGACGGCAACCGGAGCAGCAAAGAATCTCTTGGACGCAATTCGCGAAAAAAATATGGCTACGGCAGTTCCTGCGCCGACGCCCGTCCCCGCGGCAACGCCGGTTGCGACCCCGACGCCCCCGGACTTTTCGTTCTATCAAACACGGGCGGATTTAAATTTGGGCAAGGGTGAATTTGCACTTGCATTGGCTGATTACGACCGGGCCGTTGAACTCAAAGCCGACGATGCGGTTGCGTTTCTGAATCGGGGCAAGACACATTACAACCTTAAAGCTTTCGATAAGGCTGGGGCTGACTATGACAAAGCCATCGAGCTTGATCCAAAAGGCTCGCGTGCGTATTACAACCGCGGCGAACTGCATGAACGCCTTGGCAACAGCGAAAAAGCGGTAGCCGATTATCAGAAAGCAGTTGATTTGGACGGCACCAATGAACCGGCCAAACTGGGTTTGAAGAAATTAAGGGATGATCAACAGGCAAAGGCCGCCGCGCAAGCTCCGCCGCCAACCGTTGTGGCTCGGGTTGTCGAACCCGTAAAGGCCCCCGAAGTTATGAATCTGGGGAATCTTTCATCCGCGAATGCAACAAAAATGGTGACGCCGATATATTCGGCGATGGCACAGAAAACAAATGTTGAAGGAAAGGTCATGGTCGAGGTAGAACTGGACGATAAAGGCAATGTTGTCTCAGCTAAAGCCGTCTCGGGGCACCAACTGCTTCGCGGTTCCGCCGAAGAGGCTGCCCGAAGATCGAAGTTCAAGCCGGCTATGTTCGGTTCTCAGCCCATCAAGGCCATTGGCACGATCACGTATAACTTCACCTTGAAGCCGATTAAGTAATTGACCATTTTTGAAGACTAAGCAAGGCTATCGGAAAAAAGTTTCGGACAGTCTTTTTAACCCAGATTACGCAATAGGTTTCAGACTAGCTGAAAAGGGGTAAGAGTTGCGCACTTTAAGCAGAATCGATTTTGTTCATGCTTTGTTTCTCTCGGTCCGTGGTTAAAGATTTACCACGGAACTGACGAACCAGAAGTGAACAAGAGGAAAGAACTGGAAAATTCGAGCGTTTATCGCCCCTTCCGGTATTACTAAAAACACCCGGCATCACTTTGCTTTTTCCAGTGCGTAATTTGGTTTTAATAGGTGCCCGCGAGGGTGGT
>JANNGV010000028.1:0-4710 GCA_031404055.1 Chloracidobacterium sp. | reverse complement strand
GCGAGCCTCGACGGCAACCTCGCCGGCGTCCACTACGCCCGCGGGGCGTACGACGAGGCACAGCGCCTGCACGAGCGCGCAAACCACGATCAAATGCAAACCGACAAGCTTGTGATGACGCACGACCTCATCGCGAATATGCTGGGCGTCCGCCGCGAAGGCGTCTCAATCGCCGCCGGGCATCTGCAGGGTCATGGTCTAATCAAATACGTCCGCGGAACTATCACGATTCTCGATCGACCTGGCCTGGAAGCCGCGGTCTGCGAATGCTACCAGGTCGTCGTCGATGAATACGACCGTCTGCTCGGCGAATACGTGCCAAGAAATCGTTGATTTATCTAATTTTTTTCTCGCCGTTGAAAGTCTGCGGAGCAGACGCAATTTTGATAGCTACAGGTGAAGCGGAGCGGAACCTGTAGAAAGACAACAACGTGAGCCAAAGCCTGTGAAACAGGCAAAACCGGCGTCAATCCCAAAGATATTTCTCGTCGAAATCGATTTTATGTCGCTGAAGGAGTAGTTTGTATTCGTCCTCAAAACTCTGTCCGTTGTGATGTTCTTTTTGTTTTCTAATGTACTGCCGGACGGTATTCGCGGCCGACTCGCTTACCGTAAAGGCTCCGTACCTTCTTTGCCAACCAAAACTTCGAAGGTGGTTTTCCCTGACCCATCGTGACGAACTTGCCTTTAGTTCCCGCATAAAGTCTGAGAGAGCAATCGTCGGACCCAAACGGATCAATAGATGTGCATGATCTTTAACGCCGTTAATTTCCAACGTATTTCCTTTCAGATTCTTGACGATTCCGGACATGTAAGAATAAAGCTCTTTCTCCCAGTCAGCCATAATCATTGGCGCGCGGTCTTTTGTTCCAAAAACGATGTGATAGAGAAGATGTGTGTGCGACATAGTTTTGTTACGCCCGTTTCACAGGCTTTGGGTTAATTTTCTACATTGTCTACACGTTACGCCTTTGGCTTCACGTGTAGCTATCAAAATGACGTCTGCTCCGCAGACTTCGAAGTCAATGTAAATTACCAATACACAAAACGCAAAAAGGCCGCATCCGCCAAAGGCAAATGCAGCCAGTTTATTTACTCACATTATAGTTACGCTTCGGTTTCTTCGTCGACCGCTTCTTCGGTCTCAATCGCCGTTTCCTCAACAGCTTCATCGACCTTAGCTGCCTCAGTTTCCGGCTTAGCCTTTCGGCCTTTCTTCTCGTCCCTGGTTTCAGCCGGGCCGCCTTCGGCCGTTACGGTAACCGGGATTTCCAGAACTACATCGCGATGCAGTTTGACCCTGACGGTGTATTCGCCGGTCTCTTTTATCGGCTCTTTCAGGACGATTTTTCTACGGTCGATCTCGTAGCCCTTTGCCTGAATCGCTTCCGCAACATCCATCGACGTAACCGATCCGAACAGCGTGCCGCCTTCGCCGGCCTTGCGTTCAAAGGTCAGCACAATGCTGCTCATCTGATCCTTCTGTGCGTCCGCAGTCGATTTCTCAACCGCCGCTTTCTTCAAAAGAGCTCCGCGTTCGCCTTCGATCTGCTTAACGTTTCCTTTCGTCGCCAGCGTCGCAAGTCCCTGCGGAAGCAGGTAGTTACGTGCGTAGCCGGCCCTCACCTTAACGATCTCGCCGCGTCCGCCAAGCGTATCGATATCTTCTCTTAACAAAATTGTTGTATTTGCCATGATAATTGTTCCTTTAATGCTCACCACCCCGTCAGCCGAAGCGGCCAGCCACCCCTCCTCAAACCAGGAGGGGAGGTGAAGATGCTATTCCCAAACGAATGGCAGCAGGGCCATAGATCTGGCGCGTTTGATCGCCGTAGCAATACGCCGCTGGTCCTTGGCGGAGATTCCCGATATACGCCGCGGCATTATCTTTCCGCGTTCGGGGATGAACTGCCGCAAATAATCGACATCTCTCCAATCGACATAATCGGGGATTACCTGGCGCGGACGCCGCCGTTGAAAGCGTCGCGGGGCCTTGTCGCCAAATCCCTCTTCGCCGCCCATATTTTCTCTCGGTACCTCAAAATCGTTTTCAGCCATATTTACCTCTGCTTATGCTTCCTGTAATTCCCCGGCTGTTTCGGCCGTTTCTTCCGTCTTTCGGAACTTCAAACGCTGGCTCGTCCGCTTCTCGCGTTTCGCCTGCATTTTCAAAGCTTTCTTGCGGTCTTCGTCCACGCGGACTGTGACGAAGCGAATGATCGCGTCGTTAACACGCATGCGCCGTTCAAGCTCCATTATCTCCTGCCCGCTGCCGTCGACCTCGTAAAGGACATAGTAACCGTCCTTACGCTTTTTGATGGGGTACGCAAGCGTCCGCATGCCGATATCGTCCATTCGGACGATAGTTCCGCCTTCCTTTTCGATCAATTTCCCGATCGTCTCGTTCAGCTCAACGATCTTGTCCGCCGCCGTTTCCGGATCGACGATATACATTACTTCGTATGTTCTATTTGCCAATTTCATTTCCTCCTTTTGGCTTTCGAGCCTCGACCGTTATTGGGTCGAAGCAAGAAGGTAATCATTAATGGTGAGTAGTTAATGGTGAGTGGTGAATAAAAAAAATGCGTTCTAACGTTCACCATTCACTACTCACAATTCACCGTTGTACTTCGCCATCGCTTCATTCACCCCGTCTCTAACAACGGAGCGAATTGCGTCGGCTGCATTTTTCAAAACTTTTTCAACCGTTTCGGCTTCGCCTTTCGAAAACTTTCCGAGCACGAAATCCGAAGCGTTCGTTACCGGATGTTCCGGAGCAATGCCGATCCTTAAACGGATAAACTCGTTCGTTTTCAAACAATCGATAATCGATCTCAATCCGTTCTGGCCGCCATGCGCACCCTGCGTCCGCAGCCGCAATTTACCGAGCAGTAACGCGAGATCGTCCGAGATAACTATCAATCTTTCAACATTTCGTTCCGGCTTTTGCAGCAAACAATTGACCGATTCGCCGCTCAGGTTCATAAACGTTTGCGGCTTTACTAACTCAACCGTTAGCCCTGCAACCTCCGCCCGTCCGATCAAGGCCCGGCATTCCGTACGTTTGACCTGCGTCTGGGCATCGGCCGCAAGCAGATCGATCAGCATAAACCCAAGGTTGTGCCGCGTCCTTTCGTACTCGGCCCCCGGATTCCCCAAGCCGACGATCAGCCAGTTCTCACTCATACGTTTGGAGTTCCTGCCATAGCAGGCTCTTAGCTTAGGGCTAACCAACTAAAGTTGGAACTCCGAACCTAAGCGTCGTCGCCTTCTTTCGGCTCTTCAGCCTTCTCACCCGTTACTTCCGGCTCCGCACCCTCTTCAATCTGCGGCTCAAGATCTTCTTCCTTGACCGTGACGATCGAAGCGACGACAGTCTCCGCATCCTCGAGTATCTCAATCCCTTCACCGACTTTCAGGTCCGAAACGTGGATCGCGTGGCCCGCATCAAGCTCCGTCACATCCACATCGATCGATTCCGGCGTGTTTGCGGGTTCGCAAAGAACCTTGACCTCACGCATCGATTGCGAAAGGACCGCTCCTTCTTCCTTCAATCCAATCGCTTCGCCGAGGAGATGGATCGGGACCGTCATTTCGATCTTCTCGCCCTTTGCAAAGCGCCGGAGATCGGCATGGATCAAACGGCCATTGACCGGATGTATCTGACGATCCTGAAAAATCACGTCGTTGACGCCCTCGCCCTCAATATCGAGCGAAAATACCGAGTTCACACCCGAATCCGTCCGCAGGATCGCCGCCAGCTCCTTCAGATCCGCCACGGCGGCCACGCTTTCGTTACCGCCGCCGTAAACGACGACCGGAATCTTGCCCGCGACACGCAATCGGCGGTTGACGTTCTTTCCGATCTCGGTACGCTTTTCAGCCTTTACTAAAATTTTGTCTGCCATATTTCCTCTAATCGTGAGTCAAGAGTCATGAGTCTGGAGTAGGAGCCTTCTTTCCTGCTCTCGACTCACGACTCCAGACTCACGACTCGTTATATAAATAACGAAGAGACACTCGTCTCATCGTGAATCGATTTGATCGCCGAAGCCAGCAGCTTCGCAACGCTCAAAACCTCGATCTTTCCACCGTCCATCAACGGAATCCCGTTTTTGCCAAGCGGTATCGTGTTCGTCACGATCACCTTTTTCAAATGCGAATTGCTGATGTTTTCCATCGCATTGCCCGACAATACGGCGTGCGTAAAGACCGCAAAAATATCATTCGCACCGGCTTTATAAAGTGCCTCTGCCACCTTGCAGATCGTCCCGCCCGTGTCGCACATATCATCGACGATAAGGCAATTCTTGCCTCTCACGTCACCGACAATGTTCATCACGTCGGCTTCGTTTGCACGCTCGCGGCGTTTGTCGCAAAGGGCCAGCCCGGCGTTCAACCGTTTTGCGTAGGCCCGGGCACGTTCCGCACCGCCCGTATCCGGTGCGACAACGATCAAATTCTCGATTGGGTTTTCCTTAAAATAGTCGACCACTATCGGTGCCGCATACAAGTGATCGACCGGAATATCGAAAAACCCTTGTATCTGCGATGCGTGCAGGTCGATAGTCAAAACCCGCTCCGCTCCGCCACGTGTTATCAAATTAGAAACCAGCTTTGCGGAAATCGGCACACGCGGACGGTCTTTTTTATCAGAACGGGCATAGCCGAAATATGGAATAACCGCCGTTACGCGCTCCGCAGATGCCC
>JANNGV010000027.1:0-3754 GCA_031404055.1 Chloracidobacterium sp. | reverse complement strand
TGCTCCACATCATGTTCTTTGTATTGATCGTCGGTATCGCGATCACACTTCTGCCTTCACCGGTCTCGTCGCCGTTTGTCGGATTGATGGAATCGGTATTCGCGATCACATCGAAAATCATCGACATCATAATGAAGTTTGCGCCATATGCGGTCGCGTGTCTGATCTTTAATAACATTGCTCAATTCGGCCTGGAATTGCTGCTTTCTCTCGGCTGGTTTGTCGCCACGGTACTTCTCGGCCTCGGACTTCACTTCTTCGGCGTTTACTCGCTTTCGGTTTACTTTCTGTCGCGTATCAATCCGCTTGAGTTTTTCAAACGCGTGCGAACGGTTATCGTCACCGCGTTCTCTACCTCGTCATCGAACGCAACGCTGCCTACGGCACTGCGCATATCCGAGGAGAATCTCGGCGTTCCTAAAGAAATTAACAGCTTTGTTCTGACCGTCGGTGCAACAGCCAACCAGAATGGTACGGCTCTTTATGAAGGCGTAACTGTCCTGTTTCTTGCCCAACTTGCGGGGGCCGACCTGACGCTTAGCACTCAGTTGATGGTCGTTTACCTTGCTATATTGGGCGGTATCGGCACGGCCGGTGTGCCGTCGGGCTCTATACCGTTCATCATCGGAATTCTTGCAATGATCGGAATTGATCCCGCTTTGATCGCGATCATCCTCGGTGTCGACCGAATTCTGGATATGTGCCGCACAACCCTTAACGTTGTCGGCGATCTGACAGCCGCAACTTTTGTCGCCCGGAGCGAGGGTTATGAGTTGCTGAAGACACCGGAAAATGTTGGAATTGGATGATTATTGAAGTAACATGTTTTCGTTATGATGCGTCCTGAACGTGCAGCAACCTTTAATCCGCAGCCGCAGCGTTTGCGGTTTTCCGTCGATGATTACTACAAGATGATCGATCTCGGAATACTTGATGGTCGCGAAAAGGCGGAGATCATCGATGGAGAATTGATCAAAAAAATGACAATTGGTGACAGGCATGCATTTGCCGTTGATTTGCTCAATCGGTTTTTTGTTAAGGATGTTTCCGACGATATTTTGGTGCGAGTGCAGAATCCGCTCCGCCTTTCCGATTTCGATGAGCCGGAACCAGATATTGTTCTCACTGATTTAACAAAATATGATGGTAAGCGGCATCCTCGCCCGCTTGAAACCATCTTGGTAGTAGAAGTTTCGGATTCGACGTTAAAGTACGACCGCGATACGAAGTTGCCGTTGTATGCGGCAGCGGAAATTCCTGAAGTCTGGATAGTTAATTTGCAGAACATGGTCGTTGAGGTTCACCAGCAGCCCACAGTCGGTATCTACCAAATTGCGAGAATTTTTAATCCGGGTGAGATTGTCGAATCGTCCGTGCTGCCTGGATTATCGCTCGATGTCGATTCACTCTTGTCCTAAAAACGTGAGTTCATAGTATGTTCCCAATTGGCGACGACAACACAGACCGGACGATAACACCGTTCGTTAACTATGCCTTCATCGGCATAAATATTCTGGTCTTTTTGCTGCTGCAGCATATCGGCTCGAACGATGCGTTTTCGTATGCGTTCTCGCTTGTGCCTAAAGAGATAACGACCGGCGTTGATATTTCCGGTCTCCAGGTCGTTCGCGATTCTCTGGGAAACGTGGGTGAAGTGCGGCATTACGAAACGCCGCTGCCCGTCTATTTTAACTTCCTAAGCTCGATGTTCATGCATGGCGATATCATGCATATATTCGGAAATATGCTGTTCCTGTGGATCTTTGGCGACAATCTTGAAAACTTGCTCGGCCATGCTCGTTTTGCGGCGTTTTATATAGTTTGCGGCCTCGCGGCGGCGGCGGCTCAGATCGTGATGGATACCGATTCGATTATCCCAATGCTCGGAGCATCCGGCGCAATCTCCGGTGTGCTTGGCGGCTACATTCTGCTTTTTCCGAAGCGTCAGGTGCGGGCGTTGATCTTCAATTTTCTAACGACGGTTCCGGCATTCGTCGCCATCGGCATTTGGATCGCCTACCAGTTGATTGTCGGATATCTGACTCCGGCGGGAACCGGCGGTGTAGCCTACGCGGCACATATCGGCGGATTTGTAGCCGGTGTGGCGTTGATAAAGGTATTTGCCATAGGGCGAAAGGTTTAGATATCGATTGAAAAACTAGGGTCTTTTTTAGAGAGATTTGGATTGTAAAACGGATCGTGAGCTATGATTCCATGCCATCTTTTGTGAAAATATTCGCGTTCGGAAGCGGTCGGATTTGATCGCTTTTCTACACTGTTTTGTGCCAACTCGGCATACGGCGTGAACACGATACGAAACCCTTTTTCGCCCAGCCGCAGGCATAAGTCGGCGTCAAAAAAGCTGTTCGGCAGATTCCCCGAATCAAAACCTTCAAACTCGTTAAATAAGTTACGACGCACGGCCATACACAAAACCGAAACGGCTGAGTAATTGCCGACGAGGCGGTTCCGCACCATATTGCCGGGCGAATTTCCCGTGAATCTTTTGTGTGCGACTCCTGCAATTCCGTCGAGACCCATTATTAAGCCGCCGCCGGAGACGGTGTCGTTATCGGAAAGCACTTTAGCCCCAACCGCGCCTATCCCATCCTGAATCGCAAAGCTAACAAGCTCCGCAAGCCAATCGTCAGACCGTGGCAAAAGATCGATGTCAGCAAAACATAACACGTCGCCGTCACTTTGGGCCGCACCAAGATTAAACGCTTCTGCTCCTAACACCTCGGAATTGACGATGGTTTTGATCGAATCATTTGCGAGCTCCCCGGATGAGGAGTCGTTCGTGACCAGAATGACCTCGAAATTCGGGTAGTTCGTCAGACGCAAAATTTCTTTGGCCCGATTCATCCCGTTTGCATCCTCAGAGATCATGATCAGTGAAGCTTTTGGCGCCGGTTCGGGCAGTGCATATCGAACGCGGTGAAGGTCGTCTACTGTTTTGGTGACGGCCGCCCTTTTGCCCGTCCGTTCAAAGTGTTCGCGGAGAGCTTCGCGGGCACGCTCGTGAGCGTATGGCTTTTCGCCGCCGCCGTAGGCCACCGAACCGCGAATAACACGCCAATGATAAAGAATACGCGGAATATGCCGGATGGCGCCTTCGTCGATCTTCTCGATGACTCGAAGTGCGAGATCATAATCCTGGCTGCCTTCAAAGCCGAGCCTGAATCCGCCGAGTTCGCGCAGCAACGATGTTCGATAAGCGGAAAGATGGGTAATAATGTTTACTGAATAGAAAAGATCGCGGCTCCAATCGGGCTTGAACTTGGGGGCGTATCGCCGCCCGTTTTGGTCTATTAGATCCTCGTCGCTATAGATCATCATCGTCGTTGGAAAGCTATTGAGTTCATTTACGACCCAAAACAACGCATCTGCCGATAACTCGTCGTCATGGTCCAACAGCACCGTAAACTCACCGGCCGCAAGTTCAAGCGCCGTGTTCGACGCCGCCGAAATATGGCCGTTCGTTTCTCTGAACACCACTTTGATCCGTTCGTCCTTCGCGGCGTATTCTTCCAAAACCCTTCGCACGTGCGGCTTAGGCGAACAGTCATCGGCAATGCATAATTCCCAATTCACATAGATCTGTTTGAGAACCGATTCGAGGCACAACCGCAGCCATCGTTCGTCGACATCGTAGACGGGAAGTAAAACCGAGATCAGCGGAATATCTTCAAATAACTCGATCCGATCACGTAATTGCCGTCGCCCCGCGTCATCCAGCGTGCCGAATTTCTCC
>JANNGV010000026.1:0-3163 GCA_031404055.1 Chloracidobacterium sp. | reverse complement strand
CGGCTTAGATTTTCATTGAAGAAGGAAGCGTACTGGACAGCGGCAATTTCATTCGGCCCTTTGCTTGTTGGGCTTATCGTCGCGTTCGCGTGGCAGATCTGCAAATAGTTTGACTAAAATAACAACAATCGCTAAGATTGAAAGTTGCTTTTTGATATGCTCCCGTAGCTCAGTTGGATAGAGCAACAGCCTTCTAAGCTGTGGGTCGCACGTTCAAGTCGTGCCGGGGGTACTTTTGCTTATGGCGGCTATAGTTCAGTTGGTTAGAACGCCTGATTGTGGTTCAGGAGGTCGTGGGTTCGAGCCCCACTAGCCGCCCCATTAAGTTTCGCCCTCTTTATTTCTTCTTGCTCCCATTTTGAAACGCTTATTACTCTGCCAAGCGTATCCGCAGTAAATATGAAAGCACTGAAACTTCTTTTTCTCTTATTAATATTGCTTTCACAAGCAGCGATGACCGCCGCCCAGAGTACGGAAAAAGGCGCCGTTGCGAACGAGGTTTTAGTCAAGTTTAAAAGCGGCACGTCGACAGATGTTTCACGCAGCATCAATGCCCGCAACGGCGGCTTTATGCTGGAAAAGCTCGGAGATCTGGGTTGGCAAAGGATAAAGCTGCCTGCGGGCTCAAATAGGGCCTCCGCCATCGCACGATACATCGATTCGGGCGAGGTCGAAGCAGTCCAGCCAAATTTTTATTACCAGCTGCTAGCCACGCCGAATGACGCAAACTTTGGAAGCCTGTACGGCATGACCAAGATCTCGGCACCGCAGGCCTGGGATATTACGACCGGAAGCACCGCCGTCGTGATTGCAAATATTGACACCGGAGCAAAATACACCCACGAAGACCTTGCGGCTAACATGTGGACAAACAGCGGCGAGATCAACAATAACGGCCTGGACGACGACGGAAACGGATTCGTCGATGACTATTACGGCTACGATTTTTTCTTCAATGACGGTGATCCGGCCGACGAAAACGGCCATGGAACGCACACATCCGGCACCCTTGGAGCAGTCGGGAATAATTCTGTCGGTGTCGTCGGTGTAAACTGGAATGTCCGGATAATGACCGTCAAGATCTATGACAATGACGGGTTCGGCACCACTTCGGCGATGCTTATTAACGCTTACAACTATGTCCGGCTGATGAAAGAACGTGGTGTGAATATCCGCGTTACCAATAATTCATACGGCGGATGCGACGAGGCCTGCGGTTACGATCAGGCAACCAAAGACGCTATCGATGCCCTCGGAAATGCAGGTGTTTTGCAGGTGTTTGCCGCCGGCAATGACGGGCGAAACATCGACAATGCTCCGGCATATCCCGCGAGCTACACGAGTCCGACAATCCTGTCCGTGGCGAATTCCACTGCTTCCGATACGAGACAGGGGTCGTCGAATTTTGGGATCTCAAGTGTTGACCTCGCCGCGCCCGGAACATCAATTTTGAGCACTGTTATAAGCGGGGCAAACTACGGCTCTCTTACAGGAACGTCGATGTCGGCGCCGCATGTTGCCGGAGCAGCCGCTCTGCTGTCGGGGCATAACCCGAATCTTTCGGCCGCATCGTTAAAGGCCACGCTGATGAATTCGGTGGATATACTCGCCGCCTGGAATGGAATCGTAAAAACCGGTGGACGGCTGAATGTCGCTCAGGCGTTGCAAAATCAGACGGTGTGCAGTTTCGGGCTATCTAGTCCATCTGTGCTGGTTCCGACAAAGGGCGGCTATTTCTCGGTCAACGTCACCGCCGGCCAAAATTGTGACTATACCGTCAAAAGTAACGCCAACTGGATAAAGATTTCCGGTCCGGATTCATTGTCCGGAAACGGAACCATAACGTTTCGCGTTACGCTAAATCCGACGATTTCACGTTCGGGGACAATACGAATAGCTGGAACCGATTTTACGGTAAATCAATCTCGTAATTGATTTTTATAAAATGTTAGGGGTTTTCCAACTATTATTATAGTAGGAGCGTCTAACGCCTCAAGATATACACATGCTGGAACCGATCGAAGCCAACGGCCCGGCTTCTGCTTTTTTGATCGAATTTGTTGCAATTGTCGTGTCTAAAGTAGTATATTTAGAGTCTTGACCTTTGGCATGACCAATTGTTTGAGCCTGCAGGACATTTTTACAAAAGGAAATAAACAATGAGAAGTTTTCTAGCCGCGTTCGGCAAACCCGCGTTCTTCGCTGCTTTAGTCTCGGTTATGGCGGTTTCGACCTTTGCACAGGTGACTCTGCGTGACGCAATCGATTCCGACAATGACAATAAAGCAGACTACACAATCTTTCGCCCCTCAAACAATCGTTGGTATATCCTCAGAAGCGGAGGCACCATTCGTGAGCAGGAATTCGGCGTCGCCAATACAGATTTCATGGTTCCCGGTGATTTTGATGGTGACGGCTTTGGCGACATCGCGGTTTGGCGTGAAACTGACGGTAACTGGTTTAGGCTGAACAGCTCGTCCAACACTTTCACGATCCACACGTGGGGCCAGCCCGGTGATGAGCCTATCGCACGCGACTATGATGGTGACGGAAAAACGGACATGGCGGTCGTCCGACGCTCGAATGGCGTCCTGACCTGGTTTCTTTTCTATAGTTCGACCAACGGTTTCGAATCTCGCCAATTTGGTGTTTCGACCGATTTCACGGCACCCGGCGATTATAACGGTGACGGCAAATTCGATCTGGCTGTACAACGTCCCGGTGCGTCGCCAACGGCCGCCGCAACATTTTACATTCAGACGGCAGTTTCGTTTGACACTTATACATTTGGCCAAAGCAATGACCTGGTGGTTCCCGGCGATTGGGACGGTGACGGTAAAACGGACATCGCTGTTGTACGCGAAGGTGCTACTCCAGCAGCTAATCTTACTTGGTTTGTCCGACAGAGCAGTAATGGCGCAACGCTTCAGAGAACGTGGGGCGTTTCCGGAACGGACCTGAATGTGCAGAACGATTACGATGGCGATGGCAAGACCGATTTTGGGGTCTGGCGTAATACGGATGGCAAGTTCTACATCTATAACGAAGTCACCGGCGGTATCTCGGTAATTTCGTGGGGTGCTCCGAACGACTTCCCGGTTGCAAGCTACGATACTCACTAGAATTTGTCGTATCTAAAATTGTTAAGGCTGATGGCTTCAGG
>JANNGV010000025.1:0-6133 GCA_031404055.1 Chloracidobacterium sp. | reverse complement strand
TAATTTCACTTTGTAGGAGGTTTTAATGTCACTTTTCGCGACTAAACCAATTTCCAAGATCGTTGCCGAAGCGGAAGAAACCGGCAGCCATACTTTCAAGAAAACGCTAACTTCGCTTGATCTGACGATGCTCGGTATCGGTGCCATCATCGGTACCGGTATCTTCGTTTTGACCGGTCAGGCGGCTGGTAAGCATGCCGGTCCCGCGGTGATCATCTCGATGGTTATCGCTGGTATTGTTAGTGCGTTTGCCGCACTATGCTATTCCGAGTTTGCCGCCAGCGTACCGATCTCAGGTTCGGCATATGCTTATGGCTACGGAACGCTGGGCGAATTCGTCGCGTGGATCATCGGTTGGGACCTCATTCTTGAATACGCATTTGGTGCCGCCACCGTCGCGGTCGGTTGGTCGGGTTATGTCGTAAGCCTCTTTAGAGACACGCTTGGCATTAATTTTCCGCTTGCGTTGAGCGCTCCGCCTGGGGCAAAGATTCTAGCGGCTGACGGGACCCAGCTTGGCACGGGTATTTTCAATCTTCCCGCTGCCTTGATCGCGGTTGCTGTAACGCTCTTGCTCATTCGCGGTATTAAGGAATCCGCCAGCTTCAATTCGATGATCGTTGTGATCAAGGTTGTTGTCGTAGTGCTCTTTATTGTCGCGGGCATTGGATACGTCAACCCGGACAATATCGGAATCGGCTGTACGGTCGGTGCTCCGGGTTGTGCCGAGTTTATGCCGTTCGGCTTTAGCGGCGTAGTAACGGGTGCCGCAGTTATCTTCTTTGCGTATATTGGTTTTGACGCGGTTTCTACAGCCGCTCAGGAAGCAAAAAATCCGCAACGGGATATGCCGATAGGCATTTTGGGTTCGCTCGCGATCTGTACGGTTCTTTACATTCTCGTCGCGGGCATTATGGTGGGTCTGGTTGACTACAGGCTGCTGACCAACGCCGCCGCTCCGATAGCGGTTGCGATCGACGCCGCATTAAAACAAGCAGAGGGCACGACAATGGGAACGATCTTGTTCGTCTTCCCGACGATCATTAAGGTCGGAGCCGTTCTGGGCTTGAGTTCGACGATGGTCGTTATGACGATGGGCCAGCCGCGTGTGTTTTACTCGATGGCAAAGGATGGGTTGCTTCCCAGCTGGGCGGCGAAGATCCATCCGAAATTCCAGACGCCGCACATTACAACGGCTATCACCGGGTCCATTGTTGCGATCCTCGCCGGATTCGTTCCGATCAGCTTGCTTGGCGAATTGGTTAGTATCGGAACGCTGTTCGCGTTTGTAATCGTCGGAACCGGCATCATCATTCTCCGGTCTTCGAATCCGGCCCTGCATCGGCCGTTCAAAGTACCCCTTTCGCCTTTCATACCGATCGCGACCGTCGTATCTGCGGCTTACCTGATGAACAGTTTGCCGCTTGATACATGGATTCGTCTGATCGATTGGATGGCTATCGGTTTGGTTATTTACTTTGCTTACAGCTATAACCACAGTAACCTCGCGAAGGTTAGTGATGCGGATGCGAACGCCGAAGTTCCGGCAAGCTATACGCCGCCGATCGCTGCGATCATTGCGATCGTACTATGTATAGTGCTGACGCTTTACCAGGTGCCGTATTTGATGGATCTCAAATCTGAGGTCATACCGCTCAATCTGGCTATCAGACTTTTCGCATGGGTGGTCACCGGTGTATTGGTAGCAGTTCTTATGTACGGCAAAAGCGATCGAGCCAGGGCACGCAGTGCAACGGTTCAAAAGATAGGACTGATCGGCTCGCTGATCAATTTAGCTATTTGGATAGGGATCACCTACTGGTTCTTTACACATTTCGCGGAGTTGCACGGCTAGTAACTTGACTTCAGCAGAAGTTGCCACAGAGAGCACAGAGTACAAAATTTCTCTGTGAACTCTGTGGTTTTCTTTTATGCAAAGGCCCTTATTTAAATGGCTGATCACGGTCGGCGTCGGCCTTCTGATATATATCGCGCCCCAACCGGAAGGCGTCACGCGCGAGGCGTGGATGCTGCTGGCGATATTTATCGCAACTATAGTCGGTTCGATCGTACAGCCGCTGACGGGAAGTGCGATGGTGCTACTGGGTGTTGTTGCTCTTGCATTGTTTCGGGCACTTCCAATAGAAAAAGCGCTGAGCGGTTATGCGGATAAATTTGTATGGCTGGTGCTTGCAGCGTTTTTCATCTCGCGTGCGATGATCAAGACCGGTTTGGGCCACCGCATCGCGTTGATATTTGTCCGGCTCATCGGCAAGAAAACGCTGGGCCTCGGCTATTCGCTTGTTTTCACGGATTTCATCCTCGCATCATTCATCCCATCGACCGGAGCGCGTTCCGGCGGGATCATTCTGCCGATTGCGCGAAGCGTAACCGAAACATACGACTCGCGGCCCGAAGACGGCACCGAAGGCCGGCTCGGCACGTTTCTAATGTCGATGCTGTATCAGTGCGAGGTAATCCTGTGCGCGACATTCCTCACGGGTCAGGCATCGAATGTGATCATCGCCGGGTTTGCCGCGAAACAGGCGAACATCGATCTCAACTATTCGATCTGGTTCATTTCGGCGATTGTCCCGTCGCTGATCTCGCTCGCCGCCGTCCCGCTGATGATCTATTGGCTTTTCCCGCCCGAAGTTAAGGAAACACCGAACGCCGTTGCATTTGCACATGACGAACTGAAGAAGCTCGGTCCGCTGACGAAAGACGAAAAAATCCTTCTCGTCGTTTTTGTCGCCGTTGTAATTTTATGGATTACGGCAAAGCTGCACGGCATTGATTCGACCGTGATTGCGTTGTTGGGAATTTCGACCCTGCTCGTTACGACAGTTCTTTCATGGCGCGATCTGATCGACGAGACGCACGCATGGGAAGTCTTTATCTGGTATGGCGGCCTCGTGATGATGGCCACAGCATTGGGTGACACGAACATACCGACACTATTTGCCGGAAGTGTTTCGTCGATAACCACCGGCTGGAGCTGGCCGTTGGCACTCGCCATACTCGCACTCGTTTTCTTCTACGCACACTACACGTTCGCGTCGATAACCGCCCATGTAACGGCGATGTTTATACCGTTTCTTGCCGTCACCGTCGCCGTAGGCGCTCCGGCCGGACTGACCGTTTTGCTGCTCACCTATTTTGCAAACCTCAGTGCCGGGCTGACGCATTACGGGACGACACCGGCTCCAGTCTATTTCGGGCTTGGCTACGTAACGCAAAAACGCTGGTGGACGATCGGCCTGATCGCGTCGGTAATAAATATACTGATCTGGGCAACGATCGGTCCGTTATGGTGGAAACTGTTGGGCTGGTGGTAGGATTACGCGACACGGCGAAAAAAAGAGACGCGGTGACGAGAAAATTCCCGTCGCCGCGTCATCCAACTACCACTTAGTAGCTTAGGAGTTTTACTGATTCGGTTCGCCGATCGGCAGTCCCGCGGGCAGGCCGCCGGGCAGCCCGACAGGCGTATCGATCTTAGCCAAGGCATCGTCGTATATCTTGATGCTTCCGGCGGTTTCCATTTTCTGTCTGGTTGCCGCGAGATAATCCCCAAAGATTTCGCCGCGTTTCTGGTCCAGCTTTTCATCCATCAACCGGTCGCGATCTTTGGCAAACTCGTCCATGTTGGCTTCCGTACGCTTATTTACGCCGACGATAAACCAGTTATCGCCGATATTGATCGGTGTCTTCGTCACCTCGCCGTCCTTCATCCCGTAAATGGCGGCTTCGAGAGCTTCATTTGACGATGCCGACGGGCCGGTGCCAAGCGGCGAACCCAAAACATGACTTTTCGCCTCAAGGACCTTAAGGTTTTTGCTCTGTGCAGCAGCCGCCAGACCTGACACAGAAGCCGATCCCGAAGCGATCTGTTTAGCGATCTCCTCTACCTGTGCCCTTGCTTTTTCAAGCTTTACCGTTTCGGTGATTTGGGCCTTGACCTCGTCGAATTCGGCATCCCTCGGCTCTTTCTTATCCGCCAGCAGCGGGATCGCAAAGCCGTTTTGCACCGGGATCTTGTCACCTACGTCATTCTGATTTTCGAGGCCGGCGATACCTTCTTCGAACTGAGGCGATGTTCCGATATTCGGCACATCGTCGCCCGGTTTAACGTACGCGGTTTCTTTCACCATATCGGCGACGCTCATATTAGCTTCGGCCGCAAATTCGCCCGCCGTTTTCTGCGCGTCTTTGCTTTGCTTCAATGAATCGGCCACTTTCTGTGCAAGCTCGGCGGCAACGCCGTACGCACGGCGGTTTCGCAAGCTGACCTCAAGTTCTTTTTTGGCATCTTCGAACGATTTCGGCACCGCCTCGCCTCGGCGCAGTATAAAGTATCTGCCTTGGTAGCTGATCGGTTCCGTTACCTGACCCGGCGTCATCTTAATGAGACGCTGGTATGGATCGGTCGGGTTATTCGGATTTTCGCGAACCGGACCTTTCAGTTTGCCCCCGCTTGACGCCGTTACCGGATTCTCCGATTGTCCTTTCGCAATATCGGAAAATTCTGTTTCCGTAACAAATTGCCCGCCCCTCGTCAGGCGTTCGTGGATCGTCGATGCCTTTCCGAACACGTCGGCATCGAGATCGGGTTTCGGAATACGCAGAACTATCTCTTGGCCGATTACGCCGGCGATCTTTTTGTCCTCAGGTAATTTATCGTATTCAGCTTTCAAATCCGCATCGGCAAGTGTCAGCTTTTCGCCGATCTTTACCGTGTTCACAAATACGTAGCGGATCTTCTTTTGCGGAACGCTGACGTAATAGTTTTGCTTGTTCTTCTCGAAATAGTCTCGAAGTTCCTGATCGGACGGCGTTATCGTTTGTGCCAGATCCGTGCTGTTTACGGCTACGTACGACAGGTCGAATTTCGCGTTTTTTCGCTGGTAATCCTTGAGCAGCTCTTCTTCGGACACGGTAACGCCCGACGATAAGAAGGCCCGCAGCTTGTTCGCGCTCAAGTCGTCACGTAAAGATTCTTCAAAGGCCGAAACGCTGCCCGATTGTGCCGTCACATTCTCTTCGTAAACCTTTTGATCAAAGGGTTTTCCGTCTTGCGGCTTGAACTGTTTCCTGATCGCCGCCGCAACCTCGGCATCCGAAGCACGCAGGCCAAGGCGTTCGGCCTCTACGCGTGCAATCCGGCTGCTGATCAGCGAACTCAGGATCGTTTTAGCCGGAAATGACGGTCCGCCCTGGCTGTAACGGCTAAAGCTTTCTTTTTGCCGAAATACATCGCCAACAGTAATGTATTCGCCGGAAACCCTGGCTGCCGTTTCATCGCTTAGTGCCAAATCGGCGCCGCGGGCCGCATCCGAAGGTTTGTAGAACAAAACAAGACTCGCCACCATGATGACGGCGAAAAGCATGAGAACGAAATTACGCGTCTTCTCTAAACGAGTGAAAAACTTTAACATCTGTTGTTACCCTGTACGATTGAATTTAATGCCACCACGATCAAACTGCGATTCTAACAAAAAAGCGTTCAAGCGCCAATACCAACCCTTATTTCCTTATGCGTTTGATGCACGATCGACTAATTATTACCCGGTTTTTGACGCGGAAATTCATGCCTATGGGATAAAATATCGCGTTCGCCAATTGTTAATAGAACGAAAAACACCAATATCCCAAATAACCACAAAGGTAACCGAGAAAAATTCACGTTTTTCGATAATCAGAAACCAAGAACTACCGGCTCGCGAAAACGCTTGCAGTTTGGTGTCATTTGTTCAATCATTATCAAACCGAAAGCCCCGTTTATGAACAACAGACAGATAAAAACCGTCGGCGTAGTCGTAAAACCGAATCACGCCGAGGCTTGGCAGACAGCCTGCGAATTGTCCGACTGGCTCGAAAAACGCGGGGTAGAGCTTATCGGCAAACCGTACGCCGAGGCCGGCAAACCGGATGGCGATCCTTGCGATATCGAAACGGTCGAAAACGACAAGTTCAACGCCGATCTGATAATCGTCCTCGGTGGTGACGGAACCATGATTTCGACCTCGCGGCTTATCGGCGACCGTGAAGTTCTGGTGCTGGGGATCAATTACGGCAGTTTGGGCTACCTGACCGAGTTCAGGATCGAGGAAATGTTTCCTGCCCTGGAAGC
>JANNGV010000024.1:0-1948 GCA_031404055.1 Chloracidobacterium sp. | reverse complement strand
CCCGGCCAAGACGACACAAAGGGCAGCTACGCGAAGCAGAGTGTCGGAGTTCGCCAGCGACTAGTTCAGTTGCATCAAGTACCTGTTCGCTCTCCCCGCGTAGCACACGAGCAAATGTATGTGTCGCCCTTCTCAAGGCATCGAGAGCACGGCCCGCCTGCCATTCAATTACAAATCCAATGAGCGCATTGAGAATTAGTACTGTCAGAATAGCGACCGCCTCTAGTCGGCTTTCAGTAAACCAAGCGACCACGGCCGCAAATGCCAAGAGCCAAATAACAATACTCTTAAATTGTCCGAGCAGAACTTGCCACCACCGGCGCCCGATGGCGGTCGCCAGCGTGTTTGTTCCGTCGCGAAGCCGCCTCGTCTCGGCTTCTTCGTTTGATAAACCTTTGGAAGAGTCGACGTCAAGCAAACTCGTAATTTGCTCCGCCGAATAGGCGAACGGTTTTAGCAAGGGCCCATCGAGAGAACTCTCACTGGTCACAAATGGCCGGTCAGGATTTACAGGCCCTCTAGTCTTAGGTTTTTTTACCATTTGTTCAGTTTTGAGCAGATTCTCCAACCATGAATTGATACGGATCTCAATCAATGGGTTACTAACTGCCTATAAGTCGACCATGCTATCTCACGTTCTTCATCCGTCGGAATCATCCATATTTGTACTACACCGTCCTCGACGCTTATTTTCATCGCCCCGCGTCCGTCGCTGGCTTGATTGAGATCATCTTCTAAATGTAAGCCGAGAAATTTTAGCCTTCTACAGATGCGGCTCCGCATGGATGCAGAGTGCTCACCGATACCGCCGGTGAAAGCGATCGCATCCAGACCTTCGAGAGCCGCAGCATACGAGCCAATGTATTTGCAGGCGCGATAAGCGAAAATCTCCAGTGCCAGTTCCGCAAGTTTGTCTTTCTTATGAGCGGCTTGTTCGAGGTCACGTAAATCACTGCTCGTACCCGACAAACCGAGCAGCCCGCTCTGGTTGTTAAGCAGATCGTCCACTTCGGGGGCTGTCATGCCGCCCGTTCGGATAAGGTACAGGATGAGGCCGGGATCTACATCGCCGGAGCGGGTGCCCATAACTAATCCTTCCATGGGGGTTAATCCCATGCTGGTGTCGATACTTTTACCGTCACGAATTGCGCAGACACTCGCTCCGCTTCCGAGATGACAGGTGATGATTTTCGTTCCGTTTGCTCCGCGCCCAAGACGTTCAATTAACTTCCGGGACACATAAGCGTGCGAAATACCGTGAAAACCATAGCGACGCAAACCATAACGGTCGCAAAGTTCAAGCGGTAAGGCGTACGAGCTTGCGACTTTCGGTAGAGTCTGGTGGAACGCTGTGTCGAACACAGCTACTACCGAAATTCCCGGGAGTGATTGTTTTACCCGTTCAAGCACGGCCACGTCCGCCGGAATATGCAGCGGAGCCAAATCTTTCAGGCCGCGGAGTTCTTCAAGCACGGAATCGGTAACGATGGTGGGTTCCACTAGCTCTGAGCCGCCATGCACGACGCGGCACCCAACTGCATCAATCACGGTGGACTTTTCGCTGTTTTCACCCTCAAAAGAAATAACGCGGCGGATGATATGTTCCGCAGCCTGTTCCGGAGTGGCCGCTTCAACCCTCTCGATCACAGGCTTTCGCGTCGCCACGGATAGCCGAAGTTCGGATTGCGGTGTACCGAATCGGCTCGATGATCCCGTTCGCCAAGACCGCTGCCGAATCCGCTGCGATAGATGCCTTACTCGAATCAGGTATTTGATACAGGGCGAGTTTCAGTGTCGAGCTGCCGGGGTTGAGAACCAAAATATTCACTTTATTAAATCCTTATGCCATAGATTCCAGAAAGTCGGACGCGGATTGTCATGTCGTACTGATATCCAGAGTCAACCTAGTACGGCCACTTCCACTCACGAATCTCGGGCATGTCATCAC
>JANNGV010000023.1:0-5337 GCA_031404055.1 Chloracidobacterium sp. | reverse complement strand
CGTCGTCAAAGACGATATCGCAAACGCACAAACTAGCATTCGACTGCGAAACGAGATCACGCCGCCAAGGCGTAGATACGGGTTTGCTGGATGGAAACGCGGTCCACGAAGCCTTTATTGACGCGGCCGCGAAGGTAAACCCGGCGTTCTGCATCAGCGCTATCGTTAATGACGCTGGCGAGGCGGTTGATCTTTTCTGCGGCAATTGGATCACATCACACCGAGCGGCGTGCGAGGCATACGCCGCCGGCCATAGCATCAAAATTGCCCAAAAACGCGAAGTCGTGATCGTAAGCTGCGGCGGTTTTCCACACGATATCAACATGATCCAGGCACATAAGGCCCTGGAAACCGCGTCCCACGCCTGTGCCGACGGCGGCACGATAATCCTGCTGGCCGAATGTTCGGAAGGCATGGGAAGAGCCGACTTTTTGAACTGGTTTGAATTCGGATCAAGCGATTTATTGGCGGAAAAACTCTGCGACAGCTATCAAGTCAATGGGCAAACGGCGTGGAATTTGTTTCGTCTAACCGAACGGTTTGATGTTCAAATAGTTACTTCACTGGATGAAAGCGAATTGCGGGTAATGCGAATTCAAAAAGTCTCTTCTTTCGAGGAGACTCTCTTAAAAAAGCAAGGTTATATTTTGCCCTGCGGTGCTAAATTATCATTCTGAAAGCCAAAGCAAATTTTAAGTTTCAGATCTCTCGCTAAACACGAAGTCGTTTCCAGTTTCTTGCATGCCTCCCGATCCACTTGTTCGGGTTTTGTTCCTCCTATTCCGTGGCCCGATTTAAGTCTTAACCACGGAACAAAAGGGAACGGGAACGGAACAAGAAGAACAAGAACGAACAAATTGCGGTCGGGATTTCCTTATGGCAAACCTAGCGCTTTTTTAACGTAAATGTCCTTGCTATCGAGTCAGTTTGATTACGGATTGATTTGAGTTTATCGCGGAAGCCTGTGAAGCGGAGCACGTATATCGAGTTTTCGCTGGCTTTTAGAAAGTAAAATCGCCCAACCATCGGACGGCCGGCACGGACAAATTCGAAATTGAAGACGGTGCCGTTCAAAAAACCGCTAAACGGCTCTTCCTTGCCTGCGACATAGCCGGGCAAAAACTGCAACTTTGTCTCTTCGTCGCGGATTACGTCACTCAAGACAGCTTTGTTCGGTACATTGAGTTTGCGAACTTCCAGATGTCCGTCGTTACGTTCGACGTAGACGTACTCAACGTTTGGCGTCGTGGCGGAGGGCTTTACAGTCAGTTTCCATCGCGCATCCGGAAGCTCAAAGCCGTATTCAACATCCGGATTGCTGAAGCTTTCGCCCTGAGCGGCAACCGAGACCGCGAGAACCAATCCTGCGATCAAAGCTAACAAACTTGAGTATCTGGTATGTTTCATCTTTAAGTTTAGTAATTTCAGACTGTATTAAGATTTTAACGCAAACCGCACAATAACACGATACTTTAGATGTGATAGGTGAGAGATTTGTTGCATGCCGCAGCCGCACGGAGCATGTTCCTACAGGCCCTTCTAATGTAAGAAAGATTATTTTTTCGCCTAACGGCAGTTCGCAGGCGTCTAAGTTGTGGATGTCATTACATAAACCGAACATTGGTTTGATTTTACGAGGTATTAAATGATGAAACAGATTTCCGGGCGGATTGTTCGAATTACCGCATCTTCTATTATTTTTGCGATGCTTGCTCCCGTGCTGGCTCTCGCGGCGGACGTTAAAAGTGAAAGAAAATCGCTTACTGAAGATCAGAAAGCGATCCATGTGCTGAATCGTCTCGGGTTCGGAGCGCGTCCGGGCGACGTCGCAAAGGTAAAGGAGATCGGGCTGCAGAAATACATTGATTTACAGCTAAATGCTGCTGCGATTGACGATTCGGTTGCCGAGAATAAGGTCAAGAATCTTGAAATTTTTAATATGACGACCGCTGAAGTGTTTGCAAAGTATCCGAATCCGGGTGCCTTACTGCGACAATTGGAAGGCGGCCGTCAGGCAATCGCCGATGCGCAGAGGCGTAAAGAGTCCGCGGCGATGAACGGCGACAAAATGGCCGAAGACGACGGCAAAAAGATGAGTGAAGACGAGCAGAAAGAGCGCCGCGATAAGCTGCAGGCTCTTTACCGCGAGTACGATCTTAAACCAGCAAACCAGCTTGTTCCGCAGATCGCCGCAAACCGCGTGCTCCGGGCAGTCTATTCAGAACGCCAGTTGCAGGAAGTGATGGTAGATTTCTGGCAGAATCATTTCAACGTATTTTCGGGTAAGAATGCAGTTCGCTGGTACATTCCCAGCTATGAACGCGACGTTTTGCGAAAGAATGCTCTTGGAAACTTCAAGGACCTGTTGGTCGGGACGGCCCAGCATCCGGCGATGCTGTTCTTTCTCGATAATTTTGAGTCAGTGTCACCGAACGCACAGCCCGCCGGAAATCAGGGAAACGGAAGGCTTCAGCAGCAACTTCGCAGCGGCAATCTGTCGCCGCAGGTGCGGGAACGGATAAAGGAGCGGCAGGGACTGACCGATGAGCAGCTCGATCAGCGGATTAAGCGGGCACAAAACATCGGCCAGCGCGCAAAGCGCGGAATTAACGAAAACTACGCCCGTGAGCTGATGGAACTGCACACGATGGGTGTCGATTCGGGTTATTCGCAGAAGGACATTGTTGAGGTCGCAAGAGCATTTACCGGCTGGACCATCGCCGACGCCCGCGGTTACAGAAGAGTTGCGGCAAGCATGATTCAGGGTAACGAAGAGCAGAGGCTTGCGCGATTGGAGCGGCAGGCCGGCGTGCCGGACGGGACGCAAAGCGGCACCTTCTATTTCAACGAAAAATGGCACGATAATGACGCAAAAATGGTGCTTGGCCAAAAGGTGGAAGAAGGCGGCGTAAAGGACGGGTTGAAGGTGCTGGACATACTCGTTAAAAGCCCGGCAACGGCTAAATTCATCGCGCGCAAGCTTGCGGTCAAGTTTGTCAGCGATAATCCGAGCGACGCACTTGTCGGCCGTGTCGCCGCCGCGTTCAGCAAATCGAACGGCGATATCAAAACGACGCTGAAGGCATTGTTTACGGATAAAGAGTTTTTCGCCGCGGAAAATTACCGTGCAAAGATCAAAACACCTTTCGAACTCGCCGTTTCGGCCATTCGCACGATCGGAGCGGAAACGACCGCCAGCCCGGCTGTTCTGGCGATGCTGAACAAACTGGGCGAAGTGCCTTACGGTTATCAGGCTCCGACGGGTTATCCCGATACCGCCGAAGATTGGGTCAATACGGGTGCATTGCTTGAAAGGCTAAATTTCGCCGTTGCGTTGGCAAGTAATCAGATTCCGGGAACCCGAGTAGACCTAAAACGATTCGAAGCCGCCGAAAAGTCCGGCATTCTCGATAAAACGATCGCCGGAGTGTTGGACAACGACATTTCAGCCAGCTCACGGGCAACGCTGCTCAAGCAGGTCGAACAGCCGCTGCCGGATGTAAAGGCGCCGGCTGAACCGGCGGACCCGGACATGGCTGCTCCAAACATGACGGTCGGCCAACGGGGCAGCGGCAACCGGCAGGCGAGATTACTCAAGCCCAGCGGCAATCCGGAGGTATTCAAGGTGGTTAGTCTTGTGTTGGGAACTCCCGAATTTCAGAGGCAGTAAGCAGGTCTCCTGCCGTTGGCCTGTGGCCGGAAGTAATTTCGGTCGCAGGCCATTTTTTATCGGAGTTTTATGAAAAACCTTTATTTAGTTTTGCTTTTCGTATTGATATCCGCAGGTTTTGGGTGCCGTGCCGACGCGCAAACTAAGCCGGTTCCGACGGACGTAGAACGCTATCGGCTCGCTGCCGAATATTCGAATGAATTCAGAGGCCTGTCGGTTCTGGTGATGAAGGGCGGGAAAATCGTTTTCGAAGAATATCAAAATGGACATTCGGCCGAAAAGCCGTGGATGCTGGCGAGCGGAACTAAATCATTTTCGGGCGTGATGCTGGCGGCGGCGATTGAGGATAAGCTTATTAGTTCGTTCGACGAGAAGGTTTCGGACACGATCACCGAATGGAAAAGCGATCCGCGCAAAACGAGAATTACGATCCGCCAGCTCTTGTCGCTGACAAGCGGCATCGACGCCGGGCAGATCGGGATCGTGCCGACATATTCGGAGGCCATCGATTCCGCCGTCAAGTACGACGCGGGAATGCGTTTCGAATACGGCCCGGCGCCTTTTCAGATTTTTGGCGAGTTGATGACACGTAAACTCAGACCGAAAAAAGAAGGCGTGATGGACTACCTAAAGCGCCGCATATTAAACCCGATCGGCCTGAACGTAGCGTCTTGGCGAACGGTGGACGACCAGCCGTTATTACCGCAGGGAGCAAGCCTGACAGCCAGAGAGTGGGCGAAATTCGGCGTATTTTTAAAAAACGGCGGGAAATGGAACGGCAAGCAGATCGTGTATAAAAAGCTGCTGGATGAGCTTGTCGTCGGTTCAAAGGCGAATCCGGCATATGGAATTACCTTGTGGCTGAACAATTCCGGAACCGATCCGGCCGGACGCCCGATGGGCGGAGGCGAAACGGGAAGCAACGGAATTGCTGACAGCGTAAAGGACGTTTATATGGCGGCAGGAGCCGGCAAGCAAAGGCTTTACGTCATTCCTTCACTAGATATGGTGGTGGTAAGGCAAGGGCGAGTCTCAGAATTCGACGACAAGGCATTTTTAGCGCGATTTCTAACCGGTAACACTCAATAATGTTATTTCTTGAGCAGCGACTGATAAAGCTTTTTCAATTCGCGAAGATGTGCTTCGATGCTGAAATTTTCGCGGGCATAGTGCAGTGCACGGTCGGCCAGGTCCTTGCGGAGGCCGTCATCGCGTAACAGTTTCAGGATCTTCTCGCTCAAAATTTCTGCATTTTTAACCGGAAAGACTTCGCCGTATTCACCGTTCGCCGTTGCCTCAAGAAGCGGTTCGATGTCGGAAACGATCACCGGAACGCCGGCAAACATTGCCTCATTGACAGCGATCGGCAGGCCTTCTTTCAAAGACGAAAAAACAAATAGGTCGAGCGCCGATAGTATGTCGGGAACATCGTCGCGGCCGCCAAGAAAATTTACGTTACTTTCGATTTCGTTCTCACGGCAGAATTCTACGCATGCACTGAGCTTGGATTGCGCTCCGCTCATTGTTTTACCGGCGAAAACACCGTGTGCGTCCGGGAATTCGGCAAAGACTTTTGGCAACGAGCGGCAAAAAGTTAACTGATCTTTACGAGCTTCGGGATAAAAATGACCGATCATGCCGATGAGCGGCCGGCTCGAAGAAATTCC
>JANNGV010000022.1:0-4435 GCA_031404055.1 Chloracidobacterium sp. | reverse complement strand
TTCGGTGTTGAAATCAAAGCTGAATTGTTCCGGCTGCTGCGTTTCCATCTAAACGTACTTTGTCTCTCTCAAATAGATAATGTAATCGATCTTTGGCGGCTCAAAGCCTTCTTCGCGAAGCTTGAGCATGATATTTCCGCGATGTGTCGAAGAATGTATTAGAACATGTGATAGCATTTCGCGGAAAGTGTTCTCATACTGAATGCCTTCGCTTGTCTTATACTTTACATACATCCCGATAGCCTCGTCATCGAAGCGTTTCAGGAGTTTTTCATATTGACCGGCATTCTCTTTTGCTAGAATTGAACACTCCTGAATGTTCATTTCCGGCCAAAAATCGAAGCCGGTCGAATCCTTGCCGTACAATCGCTCGAAATACTCCTTCTCAGTGATCAGCAAATGGGCCAATATTTCGAGACAGCGTTTTGACCCGTTTTCTTTTAACGAAACGATCATCCGGCGATTTGCCCAATCATTATATTCAAAGAGATGACGCAGATGATCAACTGAATGCATCGTTAATCTTCCAGATAAGCAAATTGCTGAAGATTCGTTAGCGGAATGACCTTGAGCACCGATTCGTGGCAAGCCTCCAAAATAACCCTCGGAGCCATCCCGGCCTCAAACGCCTCCCGCCACCGGAGCATGCAGAGACACCACTTATCGCCGTCTTTGACGCCCGGAAACGCATATTGCGGCATCGGTGTCGAAAGGTCGTTGCCAACGGCTTTTGAATACTCAAGAAACTCGTCGGTGGCGATGATACAGACCGTGTGGCGTCCGGTGTCGTCCGCACCCGTCCGGCAATAGCCATCGCGATAAAAGCCGGTCATCGGGTCGGTGCAGCATGATTTAAGCTCGCCGCCGAGGACGTTCTTTGGTTTCGGGCGGTGACCGTTGCCATTTCCGTTCGTATAACTCATTCTCAGTTGCGTACTTCCCGATGGGCGACCTCAATCAACAGCTTCAAAGCAGCGTTGACAGATTCCGAATCCGGAAAAGCTTGATAGACTTCCGGTTCGAGCAGTACGACGTTCGTTCCTTCACGATTACGATCGACGTATTTTCCCGTTACCTCGTTCTTCAGAGTCGAAAGGTCATACTCCGGACGCATGTCATCGTCTAAATCATTTTTCTTCATGATATTTTCGCTCAGCATTTGTCACGTCTCTTGCGCTTATTAGTCTAACAAGTTTTCGTCATCTGTGTGACAAACGAATAACAATCGATTCTTAACGGAATGTCCGATATGATAAAGCGTTGTTCCTCAATTGAATGGTCGGGGTCATAGAACGTTCGCGAGAGTGGATCGTCGAATACAGTACTCGCTTCTTCAAAAGACACCTTGTGCTTTGAGAGATTAACCTTGCTCTTTTGGGGATCCCACTCAAAGATCATTTTTTCGTTAACCTTGGATCAAGTTCAACGCTTTTTCGATCGGTCTAGCAATAACCGCGTGTTCACCTACCTCGACGATCGGACGGTTCAGTAGGCCGGGGTTTGCGACGATAGCCGAAATGATTTCATCCTCCGAAGAGTTTTCGGAAAGACCGAGTTCCTTGAACTGCGGCTCTTTTTTGCGAAGCAGATCAAAAGCCGGAATACCGAGCTTCTTTAAAAGCGCACCTAGTTTAGCGGCGGTCAATGCCTCTACGAAGTAATTGACTTTTTCGTAATCTATGCCGTTTTCACGAAACAGCATGGCCAGATTGCGGCAAGTCGTTCAGGTAGGTTTTTCGTAAACTATGATTTTGTTTTGCATATAAGAATATTTTCTGCGGCCCTGGTGCGGAAGCCCGCGCGTGAGCAAGGGCGTAACATCCAGCTTGAGCATTACGCCCTTACTTACGTGCGGGCTTCTGCACTTTGGACTTCTGAAATGTCGCCGGCACGGGTTTGTACCAAATTTTGTGATTCTTCGTAAGTGAAAACCCGCGATTTTGTCACGAACCGAAGCCCAAGCGGTATCTCAAGCGAAAAGCTGGCACCGCGGCCTGGGACAACGTCGATGGTCAGTTCGGTGTGCCGCCAGAATTCGAACTGGTCCTTTGCCATGAAAAAATCGCACCCGGCGATCTCGCCGAGCCAGACATCGGAAGATCCGACAATAAACTCGCCCTTCTCAAAACACATAGGCGAAGACCCGTCACAGCACCCGCCGCTTTGATGGAACATCAGCTCGCCGTGTTTTGAACGTAGCTGTTCAACGATCTTCGCGGCTTCGTCGGTAATTCTTACTCGAAGAATTTTCAACATTAAGTGACCCAAACTTTTCAACTTAAAGACTTATAGTAAGCCGTAAAACCATCGGGACTCGACGGGGTTAATATCAAAAAATCCTTTTCAAATCTTATTTTTGATTTCGTTGCGGAATTATTGCCGGGATTAGAGATTGTTATAACGCCATTTTCGACCGAATACGTGCCGGATACTTTTATGGTTTTATCTGGAAACTTCGGATAATTAACTTCACCTTCAAATGTTCCGTCATCCTTAAAATTCATAAAGCCGCCGATCAAGTCATTTTCTTTGATCTTATCGAGATCGATAGGCGTTTTGAGCATGCCAAGTAGTTTCCAGGAACCGATGACAGACCCGTTATTCGGTACGGACGTGGAATTGCCTCCGCAACTTAGGGTTACTATTAAAACTAGTAAAATAAGTAGACGCATAACTTATCGAACATCCAGCTAATTGTTATTCAATTCCGGCTGATGTTCTTTGGTAACCCTGATCAAAAATCGCAGAGCTTGATTGACGGCCTCGGAATCGGGAAAGACCTTTGCAACATCGACATCCAGTGAAATAGCATTTTCCTGCAATAGTTTTCTGCCCGCGCCGATCTTTCGCACTTTCAGTTTTGAAAGATCGTATTCCGCTTCGAGCTCGTCAGTCAAATTTTCCGTGTTCATAACTTCTTCGTTCCTTCGCCGTCAACTCCCGTGCACTGATCAATCTTATTTTATCACCTCTTTCGGTATATGAAACGATCAAAAGCCTCTCCAAATTCGATTCGCCAACAATCAAATACCGGTGCTCTTCGATCGAATGACCGCTATCATAAAAATCGATATTGAACATATCATCAAAAACCGTCGATGCTTCGTCGAACCCAACACCATGTTTTTCGAGATTTGATTTGGCTTTTTCGCTATCCCACTCAAATTCCATCTTCGAAACCTTTATTTTGCCCGCGAATTACACGAATGAACGCGAATGGAAGAAAAGGTCATTCGCTCATTGTCGAGTAATTCGCGGGCAAGGAACCCAATTGCTACCGCTCCCGGTTCTGAATTGCTAGCGGGCAAAAAAATCTTAAAAGAAGCCCATCGCCTTCTTGTCATAAGAGATAAGCATATTCTTATTGTTCCGGTAATGGTCGAGCATCATTTTGTGATTCTCGCGTCCAAAGCCCGATTTCTTGTAGCCGCCGAAGGGGGCGTGGGCGGGGTAATTGTGGTAGCAATTTACCCAAACACGACCGGCTTTGATGGCACGCGGGACTTGATAGAGCTGGTGAGCGTCGCGGGTCCAGACGCCGGCCCCAAGGCCGTAGAGCGTATCGTTGGCGATCGCAATAGCGTCGGCTTCGTCCTTGAAGGTTGTTACGGAAGCAACAGGGCCAAAGATCTCTTCCTGGAAAACACGCATTTTGTTGTGGCCCTTGAGCAGCGTCGGCTGCACATAAAAGCCTCCTTCCAAGCCGCTGTTTTGCTTGTGCACCTCGCCGCCGCACAGCACTTCCGCACCTTCGTCACGGCCTATTTGAATGTAATTCAGGATCTTTTCGAACTGATCACTGCTCGCTTGCGCGCCGATCATTGTTTCCGGGTCAAGCGGGTGTCCCATCTTTATGTTCTTTGTGCGCTCGATTATCCGTTCGATAAATTTATCGGCAATGCTCTTTTGCACCAGGATTCGTGACGGACAGGTGCAGACCTCGCCCTGATTGAGAGCGAACAAAGCCGCTCCTTCCAGACATTTGTCGAAAAATTCGTCGTCGGCGTCCATTACGCTTTCAAAGAAAACGTTCGGGGATTTACCGCCGAGTTCAAGCGTGACCGGGATCAGATTTTGCGAAGCATACTGCATTATCAGCCGTCCGGTGGTTGTTTCGCCGGTAAAGGCGACCTTGGCGATTCGTTCTGATGTCGCCAGCGGTTTTCCGGCTTCGGGGCCGAAACCGTTGACGATGTTCAGAACTCCCGGCGGCAGAATATCTTGGATCAGCTCCATCAAAACCATGATCGATGCAGGCGTTTGCTCGGCGGGTTTGACGATGGTGCAGTTGCCAGCCGCGAGTGCAGGTGCCATCTTCCAGGTCGCCATCAAAATCGGGAAGTTCCACGGAATGATCTGCGCGACAACGCCAAGTGGTTCCTTGATATTTACCGACAGCGTGTTCGAATCAAGCTCGGTCGCTCCGCCCTCTTCG
>JANNGV010000021.1:0-1754 GCA_031404055.1 Chloracidobacterium sp. | reverse complement strand
CTGCAATCCAAATTTCTCCGCTACGATAAAAAGGGCGAGGAGCATTACAACGTCATCAGCGCCTTTATCAAATCGATGCGTGCAAGCAAACCTGACGCAGCTATGTATTACCTTGCCCGAATGATCGAATCGGGCGAAGATCCAAAATTCATTGCCCGCCGGATGGTCATATTCGCTTCCGAGGATATTGGTTTGGCTCAACCGACCGCATTAGTCGTCGCGAACGCGGTTTTTCAGGCAGTGACTTTGATCGGCATGCCTGAATGCACACACAATCTTGCCCACGGCGTTGCATATCTTGCGAACGCGGCTAAGGACCGTAGTTCAACTAACGCAATCGGCGAAGCAATGGAAGACGCAAAAAAATTCGGAAACCTGCCCGTGCCAATGAAAATAAGAAATGCGCCAACAAAACTAATGAAAGATCTCGGCTACGGCAAAGACGAAGGCAACGACCCGGAGGGCGACCTGCTGCCGAAAAAGCTACGCGGCAGGAAGTATATGAAGTAGAAGAGTTCTTCGAAAACCCTATTTTATCAATCCTGATCGAATCCTTTTGTTCCTTCTTGTTCATCTTGTTCTGTGGTTTCCTTTTTTTAACCACCGAAAAAGAGGAACAAGCACGAATAAGAGGAACAAAAACAGAGCATTTCGGTACATTTCAATTTCCGTCAAAAAAGAAAGTCTTAGATGTTTAGATAGGTTTTTCAAAGAACTTTAGAAGTGAGTTTTTATTCTGCGATCTCTGCGTCTTCCTCTGCGTACTCCGCGTTTAGATCGGTTCTAACGCAGAAATCGCAGAGGATTCGCGGAGAACGCTGAGAAGGAGAAAAAAATGATTCGATCCATAGCTATTGCAATTATAGTTGCCACTCTGTCTTTTAACGCATACCCGCAGACCGACAAGGATTTCGTTTCTACACGCGAGATGGACCGTATTAACTGGATGGAATTTAAAGAGGTCGTCCCGTCTAAAACGAACACGGTCATTCTCCCGACCGGAACGCTTGAACCGCACGGCATCATCAACAACGGGGCCGACAACACCGCACCAACCGCTATGGCCCATACCATTGCCCGGCGGATAAACGCGATGATCGCCCCGACTTTGCCATACGGCATCACCGGCTCCATGGAAGCATATCCGGGGGCTTTTCAAATTACCGAAGCCGCGTATCGGCCGTTCATCAAACAGGTTCTCGAAGGTCTCGCGAAAAACGGTTTCAAGAACATCATAATCCTAAATGGCCACGGCGGCGGCCAAACCGCTGTCCTGCAATCCGTGGCGGCCGAGGTCGCCACGGAGCGAAAGGTTCGCACGCTCGTCATTAACTGGTGGTCGTTTGCGTCCGACGAAACTAAAGAGGTGTTCGGCGAGGATGGCGGTCACGCCGGTTTGAACGAAACAGCGTTCATCCAGGCGATCGATCCCAAGCTCGTCCATCCGGAAAGGTATAGCGGCCCCGGCATGACGACGGCATATCCCGCGCCGGGTACGTGGTCCGCTGTTCCCTTCCCGTCGTCGATCGGGCTTTACCAAAAAGGTCAGGGATATCCAAAATTTGATCAGGCAAAGGCCGACGATTATTACAAAAAAGTAACCGATAAAGTCGCCAATTTCGTCAATGAGATCGTCAAAAAGTGGGATATGGCCGGTCTTTGATATTGCTCTGACTCTGACCCGCCCACCCGTTTAGAGGCGGTCTTGACCGCCCGTCCGTATTTGTTTCTTTTAACGCGGTCAAAATACCGTC
>JANNGV010000020.1:0-1763 GCA_031404055.1 Chloracidobacterium sp. | reverse complement strand
CTTTTTCGGAAGATAAATATTTAGCGTCGACTGCCTCGATCAATATTAATACGGCGTCCGTAGAAGAGCTTCAGAAAATTCCCAACATTGGAGAGAAATTCGCGGAGCAAATCATTGAGCACCGGGAACGTTACGGGCCGTTTCGGCGGTCCGAAGATTTGATGTTAATTCCCGGAATCAGTGATGCCCGGTTTAGAAAGATTCGAGATATGATCCGCATCGATTAAGAACTTCTCCATGGCCGAACATATCCCAACGAAGCAGTTTTCAAGCTTTCCACTGCTTTGGCTCGCAGTTTGTTTCGCCGCCGGAATATTCGCGGCCCGAAATTTCATCATCGAAGTTGAACTTCTGGCCGCTATTTGCCTCTCGTCGGGAATTGCCGCAGGCGTTTTTGCGCGCCGTAAATTTTCATTGGTCTTTGTCGCAATTGCCTTTATGTCCGCCGGTTCTCTCACCTATTCACTCCATCAGGGTGGCCTGTCAGGCGACAGCCTCAAGCTGGTCTATGACGATCAGCGGATCGCCTCGGGTGAGCCTGTCGAGATCTTCGGCACACTGATCGGGAACCGCGAGGCGGCATTCGACGGGTTTTTCATAACGGTAGAAACCGAAAGGCTTTCGTACAAAGGAAACGAGAAAAAGTTCTCCGGCCGGCTTCGGCTATTCGCCCCGATCCAAAGCCCGGAAATGGAGAACGACTATGCGGCGATAAATCTTCGGAGCGGCTCACAGATACGCGTCTCCTGCAATCCGGTTCGTGAAGAGCGTTACCAAAATCCAGGCGTGCTATCCAGAAAAGAGCTGCTTGATTGGCAAGACATAGACGCGACCGCAACTCTTAAAAGTCCGATGCTTATTGAGAGTATCGGAATGTCTTCCTGGAATCCGGTCGATTCAATTTACGCTTTGCGGCAGAACCTTATTGCGGCGTTCCGAGAAAAATTCAGCGTTTCGACCGCCGGCATAATGATCGCATCGCTCCTCGGCAACAAGCATTTTCTCGATAAGAACTCGGCTGAGATTTTTCGCGAAGGCGGGACGTTTCACATTCTTGTGATTTCCGGACTTCATATCACGTTTATCGGCGGGCTGTTATTGCTCTTGGTTCGGATGTTTACGAGGAACAACCTCAGTCAATTCGTTGTTGTTTCGTCGATTTTGTGGATATACACGCTTGCCGTCGGAGCCGAAGTGCCTGTCGTTCGGGCGAGTTTGATGTTTACGATTCTGCTTTTCTCTCACGTCATCTACCGGACCGGCACGCTCGTTAATTCGCTCGGCGCGTGCGCTCTGATACTTTTGGTGTGGCGGCCACAGGATCTTTTTGGCCCGTCGTTTCAGCTTACCTTTGTCAGCGTGGCTGCGATCGTTGTTATGGGCTTTCCGTTCATCGAAAAACTCCGGTCTATCGGAACCTGGACGCCGACCATCGAGGCACCGTTTCCGCCGCTCGTTCCTAAATGGCTCAATCGGTTTTGCGAAACTATCTATTGGCGAGAGGACGCATGGCGAATCGAGGCAAAACGACATGTTTGGTCGGCTAAAGTGTTTAAATCACCGTATCGCAAAATGAATGGGCTGGAAGCGGTACAACGGACAGCCGCATTTATCTTCGAGGCTATCCTGGTTTCACTCATAGTCCAGCTCTGGCTTCTTCCGTTTCAGGTCGTTTATTTTCACAGGATTTCCAACCACACAGTGCTATTGAATCTCAGGGCGGGGATTTTTATTTCGTTGGAGAGTTTTTAGGCTCTGATCGC
>JANNGV010000019.1:0-3636 GCA_031404055.1 Chloracidobacterium sp. | reverse complement strand
CCGGAAGAGATCGAACTGCGCAAAAAAAGGTCCGTGTTGGAGAGGCTTAAAGACCGTCTTGCCGACCGTGAAGAGGAAATGGCCGATTTACGCTCGGAGCTTGAGCAGTTCGAAGCACGTTATACGATGGAGGTCGGTCGGCTGTATGCCGATTTTGACGAGATCGAAGCACAGATCGCCGAAGAAGAGGCAAAGCTCGTCCCGGACGATCACGAGATACGGAAAAAGGCCGAGGAGCTGAGGCGGCGCGCGGAAGAATCGGCCGCCCGGGCAAACGACGAAAACCTCGAACAAATCTCGTTTAGGCTAAAGCCGACGGCGGAAGCAAAAAAGGCGTATCACGATCTGGCCCGGGTCATCCATCCCGATCTTGCACTTGACGCTGCTGAAAAAGAAAGAAGGCATGGATTGATGGCAAAGCTGAACGAAGCATATTCCGCCGGCAATCAGACTTTGTTAAACAAGCTGACGGATGAATTTCGAACCAGTCCTGAACAGGTTACGGGCGATTCTGTTGGCGATAATCTTGTCCGCTCTATCCGCCAGATATCGCAGATCAAATACCGCCTGATCGAAATAAGTGCAGAAAAGCAAAAAGCCGAGAGCTCCGAGCTTTTCGCACTGAATCAAAAAGCCCACTCTGAAATGGCCGAAGGCAGAAATATGCTTAAACAAATGGCAGAACGAACTAGAACGCACATCAAGAAATCCGAGCGGCGGCTGGTAAATCTTCGAAGTGTGAACAAATCAGCCGAAGAATACGTAAAAGAACAGTTCGGGATGGATATTTCGGACTTTCGGTAGAGATGGTTCTTAAACCTAAACTGATGATCTCTCTCTCGCGAACACAGATTTTGCTTGACATAACTTTGGGTTTATGTCAGTTTCGTATTCTACAAGCAATGGGGGGAAGGAATTTTGCAGGCGTAATCGCTCTGATTTTGTGCGCCCGACAACCCGTTGGCGGTGAACGATTTTATTTGTTAGAACAAGTTCGTGGTCGATTACTCCACGTAATTGACGCGAAATGGAGGGAAACGGAGTGGGAGACGTTTCCCTCCCCTTACTTTTAAACGCTCTGCCCTGCAGCGAATCCTGACGCCCACGCCCACTGAAAATTGTAGCCGCCGAGCCAGCCGGTAACATCGACAACCTCACCAATAAAATAAAGCCCCTTAATTTTTTTGGTTTCCATCGTCTGCGATGAAAGCTCATTTGTCGAAACACCGCCCAGCGTAACCTCAGCCCTGTCATAGCCCTCTGTGTCGCTAAATTCAACATTCCAGTTATTTAGCAAGTGGGCGACGGTTTCAATCTGTCGATTGCTAAGCTGGTTTAGCGGGTTGTTCGGAACGTTTTGTGCGACAAACGTCTCTGCGAAACGCTGCGGCACCAGGCCGCCCAGGAAGTTTTCAATGGTTTGGCTTCGGTGTCGATTGGCATTAAGTTGTTCCAGGGCATCCGTCTCGGGAAGCAGGTTAATAGAGATTGGTTGGCGCTTTTGCCAATAATTCGAGATTTGAAGGATCGCCGGGCCTGATAATCCGCGGTGAGTGAACAAAATATTCTCGCGAAACGTCTGTTTTCCGGAGGTCAAACTCGCGTCAACCGAAACACCCGCAAGATTAGAATAATTTTTGCCGCCAGCCAGAACCAGCGCAACAAGCGACGGGCGGAGATCAGTGCGTTTTAGGGAAAACTGCTTGGCGATCTTGTAACCAAAATCGGACGCTCCGATCTTTGGGAAAGAAAGCCCGCCGGTCGCAATGACCAAACTGTCACATGTAAATTTTCCGCGAGTTGTTTCAAGTTCGAAAACCTCTTGCCGTGAAACGTTCTTAACAGAACAATCAAGCTGAAACTCTACTTTCGCGGCCGATGATTCCTTTAGCAGCATCTCCACTATCTGTCGTGAGCTTTCACGACAAAACAGCTGTCCGAGCTTTTTTTCGTAGAAGTCGATCCTGTGCTTCTTTACCAAATCGACAAAATCCAGGGGCGTGTAACGGGCCAATGCGGATTTACAGAAGTGCGGATTCGAGGAAATGAAGTTATCCGGCCTTGTCTCGATGTTGGTGAAATTGCAGCGTCCTCCGCCGGAAATAAGGATCTTTCGTCCGACTTGGGCATTATGCTCGATAACAAGTGTTTTTCGTCCGCGTTTACCCGCCTCGATCGCACAAAACAATCCCGCCGCTCCGCCGCCGATGATGATGGCGTCGTATTTCATCTAGGCCAAATATCTGTGCTGCAAAATATTTACGTGATGGGTAACGTGGCCGGACATTATATAAGCAAGGGCTCGAACTGAAACGGGCAGGCCGCTGGCGGTACCCATTCGCAGCCAATCTTGCTCGTTCAAGTTGTTAAGCAAGAACATATTCGCCTCCCTGAGCAGTCGAAATTCCTGCACGAGATCGACAATGCTCCGCCCATTCGAACGGGCGTTCTCGATATATCCGTCCTGTTCAAATCCTTCGATTGGCGTTGTGTCGCCCCTTGAAATTCGAAGGATTCGATACGCAAAAAACCGTTCACCGTCGATAATGTGGCCAAGCACTTCCTTTATTGTCCATTTGTCCTCTGCATACGCGAACGCACCGCGTTCGTCGGGCAGGCTGTTGAGCAAATCACTCAATTCGCTCGGTTGGGCGGCCAGCTTTTCCAACAAAGTGCTCTCATCGACCAGGGAAACGTATCTTTCGTAATAAGCGTCGTATTCTGCTTTTTCGGGTTTCTGCATAATGGGCTATAGTATCAAAGTCGATATATAATTTTGCAAGAGGCGGACAGCAGATGAGGTCGAGGTTGCTAGTTGTGTTTGCGATGGTTGTGTTTATCAGCTCTGCCGTTTTTGGCCAGGGAGGCGGCAAGGCCGAGCCGAATCGTATTCAGTTCGCAGCGGGCAAATCGAGCATTACATTGACCGGCACGCTATCGAATTCGCAGGAAAAGGAATATGTTTTTGCGGCCAGCAAAGGACAGACTGTAACTATAAAAATGTCGAATACAAGCCTTTTTGATTACCGCATTTTTAGCCCGGACTTTGATTTCGAAACTGAGTTCGAAAGCTCTCCTGCGGCAACATTCGAACTGCCTGAAACGGGCGAGTATTTTCTCTTTGTCCGAAAGAAAATTGTACAGCGGCCTCGGACCGCGAAATTCGGTTTAGTTTTTTCGGTTAAATAGCATTAAACAGCTTTTACCGCGATGATTCGATTAATAATCACGTCAGACCCGCAGCAATGCGGAAGCCAAGAGGAGAAATATGAAATGAAACGAGCTTTTTATATAGCAGTATTCGCGTTCTTTGGGATGTTTGTTTTGGTCAACACAGGAGCGGAAGCGGTCAACAGCTCGCTAGCCGAACGTTTTGCCCTCGGCGGTGCAGTGCAAAAAGGTGAGTCGGGAACCTACAATTTTGACAAGGCACACAGTTTTATAGGATTTAAGGTAAAGCACATGGGCCTCGTTGAAGTGCCGGGTTTTTTCCGCGATTTTACGGGAACGGTCACTTACGACGCAAAAGATCCGTCAAAATCCACCGTCGAATTTGCCGCAAAAGCGACAAGTGTAGATACCGGTGTAGGCGGCCGCGATACGCACTTGCGGTCGGCGGATTTCTTTGAGGTTGAA
>JANNGV010000018.1:0-4633 GCA_031404055.1 Chloracidobacterium sp. | reverse complement strand
CGCATCGTCGAGGAAGGCACTCACGCCGAGCTGATTGCCCGCAGCGGGCTATACGCACGGCTGGCCGAGATGCAGTTTGTTGCCGAGGCCGCCGAATAGCCGAAATCAACGGCATTGCTGACCGCCTCGGAGGGGAACTACGGGGGAGGAAGCGGCGTACTCCTGGTCGGCAAACGTTCGGCGATGCTCGAATGGATCGGTGCCGATTACAACACGCTGCATAATGACTTAAAGGTTGGACGAAACTCTTCGTGGCAGCAATACACACTTGCCGGCCCGACCAGTTGGGGCCCCGATAATGGAGACCGGTATTATTTGATCGACGATTCAAGCGTCAGTAATCCCATCATCACGATGGGCGGCCGTACCAAATTTCTGCGTCAATACTTCAAATTTGTTCGGACCGGCGCTTTGCGCATAAACTCTTCGACTAACAATCCAACCTTCGACCCGTTGGCTTTTATCAATACAGATGGAAAATACGTTTTGGTAGTAAAAGCGGCGGCGGGCGGTTCGTTCAATGTTCAGGGATTGGGAGCGGGTACTTACGGGATCAAATATACGACTGCAAATCAATACAATGTAGATTTAGCCAATGTTTCGATAACCTTCGGACAATCTCTCACAACGAATATTCCGGCTGCCGGCGTGATTACCATTTATGCCACAGGCAGTCAACCGTCACCAACGCCGACAGCTACTCCTACTCCGATGCCGACAGCGACGCCGACACCGACGTCTACTCCGACGCCTGCGCCGACTCCGACTCCTGCTCCCGGAACTGGCGCATTGTCCGGCAGCGGTACGGCCACGTCTGCGAATGTTAACCTTACCGCGGAAGGAATATCGGATTGGGCACATTGGGGATTGACGGCGGCGAACAGCTTTGATCGCAGAAACGGGGTGACACAGCAGATAAGCAATTTTACAAGGATAGGAAATGCAGGTCCTCTTAGATGTACAAACAATATTTCATACAATTGGACCGGCGGAACCCCAACCCCAACAGCTAATACGACCGGCTGTGTTTATCTTATCGGAGTAAATAACGGCTTTCAGGTAACGGTACCGGCCGACGCCACGCCGAGGACGCTCAAGCTATATGTTGGGTTATCAGCGGCTGGAGGCAGATTAGAAGCAAGTTTAAGTGACGGAAGTGCCGGAACCTTTGTGGACACATCGCTGGTAAATTTATCAGGCACCAGCAACCGGTTATACACACTGAATTACCGGGCGGGCACGAGTGGACAGACGTTGACGGTCAGATGGACGGTGAATGCTGCCTACAATCAATGGGCCAATGTTACTTTGCAAGCCGCCACTTTAGTTGCCAACGGCGGGCCGACTCCTACGCCGGCACCTACACCGACACCAACGCCTGCACCGACGCCGACGCCGACGCCGACCCCAACACCTGCACCCACGCCAACTCCGACGCCGGTACCCACGCCGACGCCAAGTTCTGGTTTATTGTCCGGCGGCAGCGCAATCACACCTGCAGCCATTAATCTTACGGCGCAGGGAACAACTGACTGGACGCACTGGGGATTGACGACCGCAAGCAGTTTCAATCACAAGAGCGGCGTAATCCAGCAGATCAGCAACTACACGCGCTTGGGGACGGGAACGATCCAACGGTATGCGATGAACTCGACCTTATATAGTTGGAGCGGAGGGATACCTGAGGCATCGGCCGTAAACACCGATGCTGGCTTGTGGGTCATCGGACTAAACAATGGCTTCCAGATCGCCGTTCCCGCCGACACGGCTACGAGAACATTGAAAGTATATGTGGGCGTGTCAGCAGCGGGCGGGCGATTCGAAGCAAGGCTGAGCGACGGAAGTGCCCCGGTTTATGTCGACACGTCACTGGCGAATCCGTCGGGAACAAGCAACGGTGTTTATACACTGACGTACCGCGCCTCGTCGAGCGGGCAATCGCTGACCGTGAAATGGATCGCTAACGCCACATTCATCAGCTGGGGCAACGTAACCCTGCAGGCCGCCACTCTCAGCGGGACGCCGATACCATGAAGCTGACAGGAAATAACGCTGCATCATGGTTTGCGTTCCGCGCGACGTAAGAAAGCCTTGCGCCTTGTGCTAATCTGAGTGCATTTGCGGGGTTATGATGGGTCAGTTTGAGTTCTTTAAACGGCAGATGGTGTTGGTGCGGGTGTCGGGGATACCTGTGCGGGCGGATGTGCGTTGGTTTTTGGTGCTGTTTTTGATGACGGGGATCACCGCGGCGAGTATTGATCCGATTGTACGTAATCTGGCTGGAAGCGTTATCCTCGGATTTTTGACGACGCTGGTTTTCTTTGTTTCGATTTTTTTGCATGAACTTGCGCACGCCGTTCTGGCACGGATCGAAGGGCTGAAAGTGGTCGAGATCGTTCTTCACCCGTTTGGCGGCCTGACGCGTTTTTCACATGAGCCAAAGACGCCGCGAGCCGAGTTCCGCGTGGCGATTGCCGGGCCGGCGGCGAGCTTTTTGCTTGCCGTTTTTTTTGCGCTTTTGATGACCGCGGCAACCTCGGCTGAGATGGACATTTTGGCCGTTCCGCTTTTTTTGCTCGCCCTCTCAAATTTCCTGCTTGCAGTTTTTAATCTCTTTCCCGGATATCCGCTGGACGGCGGACGCGTGTTGCGTGCGTACCTTTGGCGAAACGGCAAGGACCTGAACGAGGCGACGATCCTGACAGGACGCTGCGGGCAGGTGATAGCCGTCGGGCTGATTGTTTTGGGTGCATTTTTTGTTATCGCCCGGGGACAGTTTTTTACTGGATTCTGGGCAATATTGACAGGCATTTTTCTTTTCGATTCGGCAAAAAGCATAATCGGCGAGGTGCACGCGGCGGAAAAAAGGCTGGTCGGCGACGTAATGCATGTTCCTGTTTCGGTCACACCCGAAGCGTTTATCCAGCATGTCGTCGATAACGTGCTGCCGATGCACCGGCAGGCGGTGTTTCCGGTCGCGAATCGAGGTCAGCTTTACGGCATACTGCTGCTTTCGGACGTTAAGGAAGTTCCGAGGGACGATTGGCGAAAGGTGGTCGTCCAGGATGTGATGCGGCCGATTGCGGCGAACCATTTTGTCGAGGCCGACGTGCCGCTAGTCGAGGCCCGCGAACTGATGCGCACGAATGGCGTCAGAGTGCTTTGCGTGATCGATGAGGCCGGTAAACTGGTCGGGTTTTTGTCGGGAACGGGCAAGCGGTAGGAGATTTTTCAAAGACGCGGGAATGTGAACTGTTGACGCGATGCGTGAGGCCGTTTTGTCGCATCCAAACGTTAAGGGCGTGGTTGACCCGCTACGATGCACATGGCGCCAAAAGCAAATTTTGGTAAATGCTCACGTCAAACTAGACGATAAACGGACGGCGGCGAAGATCGAGGAAAAGATCATGCGGGCCGAGCCAAAGGTCGATATGATATTCTTAGTAGCGGCAAGCGTTACCGATATGGCGGCGAAGGAGCCGCGGCTCCGAGCATATCGGATAGGTTATTATTCCAGATTTCAGATTCCATATTCCAAATCAGGAATCTCAAACCAAGGATCTTCAATCTGGAATTTGAAATTTGAAATCTGGAATCTGAAATTTGAAATTTGAAATAGTAAATTGGATTTAACCGAATACATACCGGCGATAAACAGCGTGCGAAACGTCATTGACATTGCGCTCGTGTTTATCATTGTGTATGTCGTGCTGCGGCTGCTTCGCGGCACCCGTGCGGTGCCGACGATCGTCGGGCTGGTGCTGCTGTTTTTGCTTTATTGGCTGGCGATCTCGCAGGAGTTTTCGACTCTCGAATTCGTTCTGCGATACGCGGTCGTCTACGTCGGATTTGCTATCATCGTTCTGTTTCAATCCGAGATACGTCAGGCGTTGATATATTTCGCGAACCGGCTGCGATTTCCGATTTTGCGGCGGCAACGCGGGCAGTTTGGCGGCAGCGTTTATGACGAGATCGTGCTGGCGGTAACAACGCTTGCCTCGGAAAAGACCGGGGCGTTGATCGTGATCGAGCGAAATGTCGGGCTGAGAAATTTCATTGACGCCGGTGTGCACCTTGATGCGGCAATCGGGTACGATCTGCTCGTGACGATATTCAACCCATCGACGCCGCTTCACGATGGGGCTGTAATTATTCAAAACGAAAGGCTGGCGGCCGCCTCTGTGTTTCTGCCGCTGACAAAAAACCCGAGCATTTCGCGGGAAATGGGAACTCGGCATCGAGCAGCAATCGGCATTACCGAGGGCACGGACGCAATATCGCTTGTCGTTTCAGAGGAAACGGGCCTGATCACATATGTCGAGGCCGGCGAAGTAAAGCGAAACATCGATACCACGCAGCTTCGCAAGCTTCTGCTTGAGGCAATGGAGATCCCGGTGATCCCGAAAAAACGCGAGCCGACAAAAACGATGAAGGAAGCGGAGAGCGAGATAACGGTGGGTTGATGTGTTTCTAGTTTCTGTTTACGTAGGGAGTTCCAGACGGAGAATGTTTCTTTCGCGTAGGTTGTCTTTGTTCGGTTTTAGTTCCTCTTGCTCCGTGGTTACGATCTAGTTTCGACCACGGAATGAGAGGAGCAGGAATCGAACAAGAGGAGCAGGACGAAGTGATATCA
>JANNGV010000017.1:0-3888 GCA_031404055.1 Chloracidobacterium sp. | reverse complement strand
GTCGCGTCTGAAAAAAGAATTATGTCCCCCGTTGCGGGATTGACGGCCATGTTCTGAGCCGATGTCTTCCCTTTACGCTCCGGTTGACGTAGAAGCATTATGCTTCGGTCGGCGAATTCACTAACAATCTCGTCAGTTTTATCGGTCGAGCAGTCAGAAGCGACGATGATCTCCAATTTCTCCGCCGGATAATCAATCAGCAGCGTATTCTCCAGCTTGCGGCGGATGTCCCGTTCTTCGTTATATGCCGTAATGATGATAGAAACACGCGGCTCGATCTCGGCGCGTCTTACCGGTTTGGGAAATAGGCGGCTGACAATATAAACCAAAATCGGATAGCCCAGATAGACGTAAAAGATCAGTATAACTCCCGTCCAAAAGATAATTTGTGCCGCAAGTATCGCAATCATCTTACGCGTGTTGGGTCTCCGGGTCCCGTGTGTTCTCTTCCTGCCCTAATTGATAAATTCGCCTTATTCCTATCGCATACGCTATCGGATAATAAACGTACCAGTGATATGCAACCGAACTAAAAAAGCTCGACGCTATAAATCCGGCGATGCTTGCCTGTATGCCTATCGACAAATAGTACATCCACGACAGTTCACCTTTTTCGAACGTTCGCCGCTCGATCGAACCGAGTTTTCGGAACGGGCTGAGCAGCAAGACCATATAAGCCGCAAACGCGAGCCAGCCAAGTTCCGATGAGACCTGCGTAAATCCGTTATGTGTGCCGAGATTGTGATTCCCGACAATTTGAAAATTGCCGATTCCGATTCCGAGTGGATTTCGTAATGTAACCCAGATGGATTTGATCAAAAGCTCCGTCCGCTGGTCCGATGAACCGACGGGATCGAGCGACGGAATAAAAATCGACATCACCCGCATGCCGTAATTGCCTGGTGCCAACAGCACAACTATGATCCCGACGACTGCGGCGATGATAACAGCTTTTAATCTCTGTCTGCGGCCGAGTTTCCATACCAATACAGCCGACACGGCGACCATGCCGAGAAATCCGCCCCTCGATTGTGTTACAAAACTCCCGGCTGCCATCATTGCCGCACTGGCAAAATAGAGAAGCTTGCCGATTTTATTTTTCGCCGCCATTCCGAGAACAATGGCAATCGGTAAAAAGATAACCAAGTGGATCGACATGTCGTTAGGATTGCCGAACATGCCTCCGAAATCGACGCTCACGCGATAACCTTCCGTCTTGAACTCACCCTTTTGATAGAGATTGAGGGCTTGATAGCTAAGCATGATGCCGACGCCGATCCCCAACCACATTAGCCCCTGTAAGCGTAGCTTTGTGCGAAGGGTGTTGACCATGATGATGAACATCAACACAACTTTGATGAACGTATCGTTAAACGTCTCCCAAGCTAATCCAGGGTCCTTCGCAAACGGAATTGTCAGCAATGCCAAAACCGTAATGAACAAAACGCATTTAACTTCAATGGGAAGCGCCGTCAGCGTTCCTTCAGCCGTAACCTGCGACGGCAGATAAATTAACAGAGTCGCAACCGCAATGATCAAAGCTATCGAATGAAAACCGGAAAGCGCCGGGATCAATTCATAAGGCCGAAAATAGAGCACCAGCGTAAAGAGAAAAATGCCAGCATATGTCAGCGAATGTCCGTTGCGCTCTAACCAATGATTGGTGCCGAGCCGGCGTTCGTCTCTATTTACAAGCCTTTGCGACCTTGTTCGCCCTTGGATGCCGGAATCGTTATTGCTATTAAGCAGAGAGATGTCATTTTGCTGCTTGCTTTCGGGAAGATCCGGTGCATTAATGGCGGTCGTGTTTTGCAATTTGGAGAAATCTAGCGCACCATCAAGGTCCGCCTTTTGCGTCTTCCCCCGCGGCTCAAAAGGCGCACGCACACCCGCCTCTCCAACGACTGCCGGAGAAGCCATAGTTTCGTAATGTGGCTTTTTGGTTCCCTTACCTTTCATCGAACACAATAGTTACAGTTTTAATCGACCCTTAATACCGCATTCTTATCGAATTAAGTATTAAACCCAAATTACGCACTAGAAAAAAACAAGGTGATGCCGGGGCGTTTTTAGTGACACCGGAAGAGGGCGAAAAACGCTCGAATTTTCCAGTTGTTTCCTCTTGTTCATTCTGGTTCTTCCGGTTCCGTGGTAAATCTTTAACCACGGAACAAGAGGAACAAAGCATGAACAAGATTCCGCCTCGGCGTAACTCTTACCCCCTTTTCAGCTAATATGAAACCCTATTGCGTAATCTGGGTTAAAAGGCCAATACCGGCAGATTCCGGTTCCGCCGAATTTTATTTAACGAATCACTATTGGGTAAACAAGTTACTTTAACATCATTGACATCATTTTTTTGAGGCTTGACAAGAAACAACGATTCGCGGTCTGCTATAAGGCGTGAACTCTCAAGCGGACTCGCCTCCGTCAATACCATTAAAACTTCTGGCAGTGTCGCTCGCGTATCCGCCTCTCGCATATCCGAGATCGATTCAGGTTGCCCGCCTCTTGAAATTTCTCGATGCGTCGACCGTCCTCGTCTGCGCCGACGAAGCCGGTGCCCGCAAGGATCTGACGATCGAATCTGATGCCGAGGCAAAGCTTGCGGCCTGCATTCGCGTGCCGGTAGAAACCACGGGCGGCCGTCGATTGATGGATCGGTTCGCTTATCGATTTCATAGACAGTTTTGGAATCGCCGAAACATGGCGCCGGATAGTTACGGCGCTTGGAAAGCCGCTGTGCTAAAAGAAACGGCACGATTCATCAAGGCAACCGGTTACAAACCGGATGCTCTCGTCACATTCGCCCAACCTTTTACGGATCATCTGATCGGGATGGAATTAAAACAGCGTTACGCTCTGCCATGGCTCGCCCATTTCAGCGACCCGTGGGTCGATAATCCGTTCAACAAATATGACCGCCAAACCAAAGCTCTCAACCTTTCGCTTGAGCGGCAAGTGGTTGAATCCGCGGACATTTTGGCCTTTACGTCACAAGAAACGATTGATCTGGTTTTGGCAAAATATCCAAGCGACTTGAGGCACAAGGCTAGAATTTTACCCCAGAGTTTCGATCCATTGCTTTTCGAAGGCACCGCACAACCGCAACCAAAAATTACGATTCGCTATGTCGGCAATTTCTACGGCCAAAGAACGCCGGCTCCGCTGATTGGTGCTTTGCGATTAATGCTCGATGCCGAACCGTCTTCTCTCGACAACGTTTGCTTTGAGCTTATTGGCATTAACGATCCATGCGTCATCCGTGATGCCGGCGGCGATACGCTTCCGCCGGGCCTTTTAGACGTCTACCCAAGCGTTGAGTATATCGAGAGCCTTCGGCTAATGTCAGAGGCGGACGGTTTGCTTGTAATCGATGCTCCGGCTGATGTTAGCGTTTTCCTGCCATCGAAATTGATAGATTATACTGGCTCGGACAAACCTGTTTTAGGAATTACCCCGCCGGGAACAGCGGGTGACCTTATTGTTAGGCTGGGCGGAACTGTCGCACATCCGTCCGACATTCAGGCGATAGATAATGCCTTGGAAAGTTTTATCATGTTGCTCAGGGAGCGTCGAAAGAGCGGTGCGGGAACTTGGGGAACGGCCGAAGTCAGGTCTCAATTTAATGCTGGCCTTGTTGCGGCCGAGTTTAAAACAATGTTGCTTGAACTATCATCAAAGCTTTCACAAACTCTCAGACAATAACCTTGGAATGCTCCGGGAAATACGCATTTGTTTGAGGGTTGGGCTGACCAACGGCACATGTCAGATTTTCGAATTTTTTGACTTTTATTTACTTTCCCCGATAAAATGGCTCTGGTTCCTTTAACAAAGGACTGCTCGGATAAAACCGTAGTAAACCCGCTTTTACGTCACCACAATTAG
>JANNGV010000016.1:0-2927 GCA_031404055.1 Chloracidobacterium sp. | reverse complement strand
GTCGGCGCCGGCATAGCCGGCATCATATTCAAACTCGTCAATTATGCAGACCTGGTCACAGCCTCGATCGCATTGTTAGCTTTTGGTGTGGCTTTTTTAAATTACAGACAATCGATTGGCGAAATAAACGCGGCCATTGCTCAAGTGGAGGATGCGGAACGCGAGAAAGCCGAAGCAGAGCGTGGACGTCGTCTGGAAGCCGAAAAGCATGCTTCACAACTCAGCGTTTCATTGGAAAAGGAAGAGCGGGCCAACGTCGCCCTTCGTAAAAGCGAAAAGGACTTTCAGCATGCGGCGCTGCATGATTCGCTCACGGGCCTGGCAAACCGAAAGAAGTTTGGCGACATCCTGCGAGCTTTGATCGAGGAATATAAAAACGATCCGACAACGAATTTTCAAGTCCTTTTCCTCGATATCCGCAGTTTTAAAAATATCAATGATTCGCTTGGCCATACGGTTGGCGACAAGCTTTTAGTGATTGCGGCAAAACGCTTTGTCCGCATGCTCAACCCGGAAGACACGGTGGCCAGAATCGGCGGAGATGAATTCGCAATAATTTTGCGAGACCTGTCCACGGTCGCCAAAGCTCAAAAGGTGGCGCGTCGGATATATCAAAGTCTTACCCAACCGTTTTCGCTAAGCGGCAATAAGATCACCATCGATCTGAATATCGGTATCGCCCCGTGCGACGCCGAATACGACACCCCTGAAGAAATTTTGCGCGATGCTGATATTGCCATGCATTACGCAAAAGAAAAGAACGACGGGCCGGCGGTCTTTACAAAGGCGCTGCGCTCTAGATTCCTCGAACGCGTCCGGTATGAGATGGACCTTCGACATGCGATCGACCGCAATGAGCTGGCGATGAATTATCAGCCGATAGTATCGTTGAATGATGGCCGCCTGATCGGCTTCGAAGCCCTTCTCCGCTGGCACCATCCCGAATTCGGCATGATACCGCCAAACAGGTTTATTCCGATTGCCGAGGATTCCGGCCTTATCCAGCCGATGACGGTTTGGATCCTGCATCAAACCTGCTTCCAGCTTAAGAAATGGCAACAGTTATCGCCGGAATACGAGGACCTGATCGTCAGCGTGAATATCTCGGGCAAACATTTATCTAAGGACGATCTGATCGATGACGTAGCAAATGTGCTCCAGCAATCGCATCTGTCGGCCCACACGCTCAAGCTTGAGATAACCGAGAGCACGGCAATGGAGAATGCCGAGCATACGATCAATGTTCTTCAAAAACTAAAACAGATAGGTGTTCAGCTGAGCATTGATGATTTCGGGACCGGCTACTCCTCTCTTAGCCACCTGCACCGTCTGCCGTTCGATACGCTCAAGATCGACCGATCTTTCGTCTGCCGAGTCGGTGAACGGGGAGAGAATTCCGAAGTGCTTCAAACCGTCATTTCCCTGGCAAAGAATTTGAAGATGCGTGTCATAGCCGAAGGCATCGAAACTCCGGCCCAGCTGGCTGTTCTTCAGAATTTGGGCTGCGATTATGGTCAGGGATACCTTTTGGCAAAGCCTAAACCTCGCGAAGAAACCGAGGATCTCCTTTATAAACGGCCAAACTGGCTGCAATCCGAATCTACCTACGAGCCCGAAAGCAATTCGCCGAAAGAAGATGCCGTCAACGAGAGCATGGCGTTTCACTGATTCCGAATTGGGCTGAAACAGCTCCTCGATTTTGCAATACAACGCATGCGTTCTATAATCATCGAAAATCTTTTCGATGAGGTGAAATAGCGCACGATGTTAAGACAGATGTTTTTATTTTTGTTACTGCTCTCCTTTGTGGTCTCGAGCGTTCCCGCTCAAGCCAAATTCGAATACCCAAAACCGCGTAAAAGCGATCAAGTCGATGACTATCACGGCACAAAGGTAGCCGATCCATACCGTTGGATGGAAGACAGCAAATCGGCCGAAACTAAGGCTTGGATCGAGGCTGAGAACACATTGACGGACTCTTACCTCGCGACGATCCCAGAACGCGAAGCGATAAAGGCCCGCCTGACCGAGCTGTGGAACTATGAAAGATTCTCGGCTCCGTCGAAGGTCGGAAATAAATACATCTATACAAAAAACGACGGCCTTCAGAATCAAAGCGTGATTTATATCGCCGACTCGGTCAACGATCCGGGCCGCATTTTCTTTGACCCCAATAAACTGACCGCGGATGGAACCGCTGCTCTCGGCGGCTCATCATTTACGGATGACGGAAAGTTGTGGGCGTATGGCGTTGCGGTTGCCGGATCGGACCGCACGGAATGGAAGATAATGGAGGTCGAAACCGGCAAGTATTTGCCCGACACGCTGCGGCCGAATCGGCAGGGCGGCGTGTCATGGCTGAATGATAACTCAGGGTTTTATTACAGCCGCTTTCCGGATGCAGAGACAGGCAGCGAGTTAAAGAGTGCCAATTTTTTCCAGAAGCTTTATTTCCACAAACTCGGCACGCCACAATCGGAAGATTATGTCGTTTACGAGCGCCCCGACAATAAGGAATATTTCGTTGGCGGCGGCGTTTCAGAAGACGGCAATTGGCTTGTTATCAATGTCGGCAAGGGAACCGAGCGGATGAATATGGTTTATTTCAAGAATCTGACCATGGAAAAGGCCGGCATCCTTCCGCTTGTCACCGATCTTAAGAACAGCTACTCGTTTATCGGAAATGACGGTCCCGTTTTTTACTTCCGCACCGACAAAGATGCCCAGCGTGGCAAGGTCGTATCCGTTAATGTGCTTGCTCCAAACCCCGTCTGGAATGATGTTATTCCAGAAGCGGCTGAAACGCTGAACGGAGTTCAGTTCGTCAATAATCAGTTCGTGCTGAACTACATGAAAGACGCGTATACGAAAATCCGTATCTTTGATACAAAGGGAGGGGCTTGCCCACGCTCGCGAGCCAGTCGAGC
>JANNGV010000015.1:0-11972 GCA_031404055.1 Chloracidobacterium sp. | reverse complement strand
TAATTGTGCGGCGACCATCCGCCGCGCTTTATCGGCGCACCGCTGACGAGCATGTCAGGCGTCATTCCGTCCTCTACGGCCGCCGTGTAAATAAACGGTTTGTAGGCAGAGCCGGTCTGCCGCAGACCCTGAGTGGCGTTGTTAAACTTGCTTGTGTGGAAATCGTATCCGCCGACCATTGCCACGATCTCGCCATTGTGTGAATCAATAGTTACGAGCGATGCCTGTATTTCCGGCACCTGTGAAAGCTCGACCTCAAGAACCTGATTTTGCGCGTCTACTTTTTTTACCAGAAACTCCGGCAAAAATCCGGGCTTAAGCTCATCCTTCGGCCGTTTTCCGCTTCGTCCCATGTCCTTCGCGGTGACGACAGCTTTATATTTGCCAAATCGGACACCGACTTCATCGGCCGTGGGATTGATCCTAACAATCAAGCCCTTTATATACTCGCCTTCTTCGTATTCGTCGCCGTACCAATCGGCATGCTTGTATGAAGTCAGCGTCTTTTCGATCTCTTTGGGCTCGATCAAGGGTTCGCCTTCCGGATCGACCAAGATATTCTGGTATTCGGAACGCCACCTTCGGCCCCGGTCGAATGTTCGAAGGCGCTCCCGGACCGTCTTCGTCGCGATCTTCTGCGCCTCAACATTTATGGTCGTATAAACCTTGAGTCCACCCTGGGCGACGCGGGTCGTATATTTATCTTCCAGGCTTTTGCGGATCTCCTCGACCGGATAATCCCACGCGGTAGATTTGGGCAGCGACTGGTAATAGGCTGTGTCGGCAAGCTTTATCGGCTTTGCCTTCGCGGCGTTGATCTCGGACTGCGAATAGGTTTCGGGATAATACTTGGCCATTTGGTCGAGCACGATGTCCCGTCGCATCTTCGCTTTCTCCATACTTCGCGTTGGCGAATATTCCGGAGATTTTGGAATCGCCGCAAGCAATGCTGCCTCGTCCAACGTCAGATCCTTTAGCGACTTTCCGAAATATGTTCTGGAACCGGCTTCGAACCCATAAGCTCCGGCGCCGAGAAACACATAGTTCATGTACATTTCGAGGATCTGGCGTTTGGTATAGAATCGCTCGATCTGTAAAGCGACCGCCCATTCGTTTACCTTACGGGTATAAGTTTGGTCCTTGTAAAGAAACAAATTCTTGGCAAGCTGCTGCGTAAGCGTCGAAGCTCCTTCCATTCTGCCGGTAGTGAAGTTTTTCAGTACGACGCCTACGATACGGTACGGATCAACGCCGATATGATCGTAAAACCGGTTATCTTCAACCGCGATCAATGCATCCTCGACATTCTTGGGAATGTCCTGCTCTTTGATCGGAATACGCTTTTCGATCGCGAACTCCGCCAGCACCGTTTCGCCGTCGTCCGCATATATAGTCGTTACCTGTGGCGGGCGATATGTTGCAAGAGCTGAGACCTCGATTGCGTATCGGGAATTGTTTAAGTAATAAGAAGCCAGAACACCGGTCAGGCCTCCGGCCGAGAGGGCGAGCATTAAAGCCATCAGCAGCCACGTAAAGGCCGAAAACCGCCCATTTTTTGACGGTATTGATTCTACTTCTTTCGTTCTAAGCCTTTTTATTTCCCTCGACATTTTTACCTCTCCGAACTATTTTTAAGGCACATGTAAAATTCAAGAAAAATTCACCGCTAAGTTGTTCGAATCTTCTTTTTCCTCTTGTTCTTCTTGTTCCGTTCCTGTTCATCTTGTTATGTGGTTATGATTTAAATCCGACCACGGATCGCTTAATTTTAATTGACGAAGCGGCGCATCTTAATGCTGACGACAAACCCGATAGCAATAAATGTGGAAAGGATCGCCGACAATCCCGCGCTCATCAGCGGCAGCGGTACACCGATAACCGGAAGAAAGCCCAGTGCCATACCGACATTAATAAAGATCTGGAACGACATTGCTGTCGCGATCGCCATAATAACCAGCATTCCGGGCCGTTCCGACGCTTGCCGGGCGCCAGAGATTAGACGCGAAATCAACAAGGCGTATGCAAGCAGCAAAGATATGCAGCCTATAAAGCCCGTATTCTCGGCCGTAACGGCAAAAATGAAATCAGTATGCGGCTCAGGCAAAAACTTCAATACGCTCTGCGAAGTTTCGGAATCGCCCTTAATGCCCGAAAGGCCTCCCTTTCCCACCGTGATTATCGATTGAATCGTGTGATATCCGTAACCCCGCGGATCGACACTTTCAGGATCGATAATCGCGTTGATCCGCTCCTGTTGGTATTTTTTTATGACGCCGGTTTGAACCCCGACATAATAAGATGCCGGAATAAACACCGCGGCGGCCACCAGAACGATGACAACGTACCTGATCCTAATTGCCGAAAGAAACAAGACGGCGGCAAGGATCGGAAAATATGTGATCGCCTGTCCGGCGTCAGGCTCAAGCAATATCAAACCAACCGGACCGGCTAGAATCGCACAACCAATAAGTATTTCTTTAACGGTTAATTCGCCCGATCTGCGCGCACCGAAATATTTGGCCAGCAGTAAAACCGTTGGTATTTTTACGAACTCCGATGGCTGAAACTGGCCAATCACCGGCAATTTGAGCCATGCCTGCTGTCCGTTAACCTCAACGCCAAGCGGCGTCAATACCAAAAAAAGAAGTATCAGGCCAAAACCATAAAAAAACGGAGCCGCATCGATGATCCGCCGATAATCACTGAACGCGACAACGAAAAACGCGACCATGGCAATGCCTAAGCCGATAACCTGCTTAGACCAATAACCCTCGGACGGTAATGCGTTGTGGATCTGCCAAATCCCAAAACACGCGATCGAGATGGCAAGCAAAGTCGTCAGCCAGTCGAAATCCCGCAGGTCCCGTTTTTCTATAATTGCTACCATTTCGAGTTTATAGAGTTAATAGAGTTTTTTGAGCTCGTAGAGTTGAAGAGTTCTCAACTCTAAAAACTCCACGAACTCCATAACTCGATGAACTATCTCTTAGCTACTAAATTCGGATCAACCGGTACCTGGCCTCCGTTTCTCTTCGCCAGATATGCTTCGTATACTCCCTTTGCCGCGGGCGCCGCATTCCTTCCGCCAAATCCAGAATTTTCTATCAGCGCGATTACGGCAATTTCAGGTTTATAGGCAGGAGCAAAACTTACAAACCAAGCGTGGTCCTTGTTTGCCCCGACATCCTTGCCAAGAGCGGCAACCTGGGCCGTACCCGTTTTACCGGCAATATCGAAATCCGCCATTCGAATGCCGGCTCCGGTGCCACCGCCATTAACGACCGCCCACATGCCTTTAACGACTACTTCATTTTGTTCCGGCGTCATTTCAATTATTTTAGGTTCAGCATGCTGGAATCCAAACCCGCTGCGTGCCGGTATAAAATTGCGATCTCCTTCCTCACCTATTGCACCGATTGGCCTAAATTCCTTTAGGAAATGCGGGACATACATCTTTCCGCCGACACTGATACTGGAAACCGCCCTGAGCATGGAGATTGGCGTAACGTTCACCGTTACCTGCCCAATCGAGGCAAAAACCGTTTCGATATCATTCCACTTACCGTCCCGTTTTTCTATATACGGTTTAAAGGATTTTGGTGTTTGACTCACCTTCTCGTTGGGAAGATCGATGCCTGACCGTTTGTCATATTCGAACGTTTCAACCATTTGGATGAGACCTTCGATTTTCATCTTAAGGGCCAATCTGTAGTAATAACCGTCACAGGAATGAGTAATCGCGTACGAAAGCGGCGGAGCTCCGTGACTGCCCATGCATCGTGTAAATTTACTGCCGACCTGAATACCGCCGCCACAAGTCATATTCGAGTCTTTGACTGTAATTACGCCTTGCTGCAATGCCGCCACCGATTCCGGAATTTTCCATGTTGAACCGGGCGGGTATCTTCCCTGGATCGCGCGATTATAAAGAGGTCGGCTTTCGTCCTGCCAGTATGCCGCGATCTGTTTGCGGCCGACAGGCGTCTTGCTGCCCTGAACAAAGACGTTCGGATCGAAGGACGGGAGCGAAGCCATGACCAAAACTTCTCCGTTATTAGGGTCGGTGGCGATGATCGTTCCGCGTTTTGTTGCCGAGTTCGCAAGCTGTGTTTCGGCTGCCATCTGAAGGTCAAAATCGATTGTCGAAATAAGGTCCTGCCCGGCCTGAGGTTCGACGACCTCGATCTCGCTTTGAACTCGGCCGCGGCTGTCGACTATCACCTTTCGGTAGCCCGGCTTTCCGCGAAGGAATTCATCGTAATATTGCTCTAGGCCGCCCTTACCGATAATGTCGCCCGGCCGCATTCCCTTGTCCTTGTACTCTTCCGTTTCAAGCTGTTTCGGGCTAATCTCACCGACGTAACCAAGCACGTGAGCAAGAACCAACCCATGCGGATAGAACCTCTGCGGCTGAAGTTCGACGCGAAGCTCAGGGTATTCCAGTGAATGCGATTCCACCCAGCTTATATCCTGCATCGTCGCGTTCTCTTTCAATACCATCGTCTCAAAATCGTTTTGTTTCTTAATCAAATTAAGACGCTCGACCACGAACTTACTTTCCAGACCAAGGCCTTTTGCATAATCGTCCACACGGTCCGTCACATCGATTTTCTTTATCGGCTCATTGGATAAAACGACGTTGTAGGTCGCACGTGAATCGACCAGGATCTTCCCGTTGCGGTCAAAGATAGCTCCGCGCGGTGCCGGTATCGGGATCAGGCGGATGCGTTGATTTTCAGCCCGGTCACTATAATATTGACCTTGAACGACCTGTAGATAATAAAGGCGAATGCCAAGCAGCGTGAGCAGAACGAATGCTATTATCTGGATCGTCACGATCCTGACACCTAAATTCTGGGCTTGTTCGTTGAGCTTCATATGCGGAAATAGTTAAGATTTCTTCGAAAATCTACCGTGTAAATCTTATCGGGTTCTTGCGCCGCGTCTGACGTCGATTTGAGAATATTTCACGCTTTTTGCCTCGCGTCTTTTCAACCAGCACGTAATCCAAAAAGATGTAGATAAACGTACCGGCAATGGTCGTGCCGATAAGCGTGTAAGACATGACGACGATCACCTGCCCGACAGGCTCCTGACCAAGCAGTCTGTGCATCCCATAATAAACCAGATCGTCCAGCAAACATGCACCCGCTATGACGGGGATCCTAAGCAAAAGGTTGTCCATGTAGACCCGTCGCGCTAACTCCGAAACCATGTAAGCTATAAGGGTTTTCGCGAACGCGTTCGAGCCGAGCAGGCCTCCGCTCAAGGCATCAACAGCAAGGCCGGCGAATGTCGCGAAAAAGATTGCTTTTATGGCATCTCTTTGCAGAGCCGCGTAAACGACAATGATTAGCGGAAAATCGATATATGCGAACGGCTCAGCGACATTCCGCAGCGTCCACTGCAGCAGAATCGCGACTATTAGAGCAATTGTGATCTTTAGTTGATCCATCTAAAAAATTGGCGGTTGGTTGAGGCGATCCTTCCTTTTTACGGCCTACCGCCTACGGATTTCTTTTCGTCTTTAAGCGCATTAGGCAGTTTTTGCTCAAATTCCGTGCGTACTGGAGCCTCGTACAATAAAATGGCCACTTCCTGCATTGAATTGATCCCCGAGCTCGGGCGAATAAATATCTTATGAGGCGTCGTCGCCGAACCGGACTCAACCTGTACGATCTCGCCAACCTTCAGCCCGGCCGGATAAATGCCGTCCTGCCCGCTTGTATAAACGATCTGGCCGATCTGCACCTCCACGCTGCCCGAAACGTAACGCATCTCTACCAAATCCTTTTTGCTGGTTCCGCTGACGACTCCGAGAGCGTTTGAGGCTCCGATCTCGCCGACGATCGCGCCGAGCCCGGATTTGTCCCGAGTTATCAGATCGACCTGCGCCGTCAATGGGCTGACCGCCGTCACGCGGCCGACCAGTCCGCCATCTGTGACGACAGGCATATTTAGTTTAACGCCGTCGAGACTTCCGCGGTTAACGATCGAAGAGTCAAACCAGATCGAGGGGTCACGCCCGATTATTTGGGCCATTAAAGGTTTGTATTTGCTTTTTTCTTTCAGGTCAAGCAGGGCTCGCAGGCGCGCATTTTCTGCCGTCAGGTCTTCGTTTCCCTTGTTCTCTACTTCGAGTTCCTGAACTTTCTGTTTGAGAATATCGTTTTCTGTTTGTGCCGAACGAAGGTTGGAGATCGATCCGAAATAGCCGGAAGCCGCCGAGGATAAAGTTGTCACCGGGGATTGAATAAAATCGGCCGCCGTTTGCGACCATACGCGAATGATCCGCTGTCCGGACGTAACCTGCCGGGCATCGAACGCCATTAAGAGGAAATTCCCCAAAAGCAGAACGATAACCAGCCAAGGCGTCAATCGCCAAACTTCTTTTTGACTTCGTTCAGCCATCCCTTTCGGAGGGAAGAGGGCGGAAGGGTGAGGGATGAATAAGAGAAAACGAACTGTCTTTTCTTCTACTCATCCCTCATCCTTCATCCCTCATCCCTTACTTAACTTCCCGTCATTAATGAATTATCCCACTTAACACGCTTGAGCAGTTCGATATCCGAGAGCATCTTGCCGGTGCCGAGGACGACCGATGACAGCGGGTCGTCCGCGATCACGACCGGCAGTCCCGTTTCGATCGTCAGGCGTTTATCAAGGTTCTTGAGGAGAGCTCCGCCGCCCGTAAGGACGATTCCGCGTTCGACAATATCAGCCGATAGCTCAGGAGGTGTGCGTTCGAGGGCGACGCGTACTGCGTTGATGATCGTCGAGACCGCATCGGACAAGGCCTCGCGAATTTCTTCGTCGGTCATTGTAATCGTCTTTGGGATACCTTCAATAAGGTTTCGTCCGCGAACATCCATAGACAGCGGCTCGTCCAGCGGGAATGCGCTTCCGAGAGCGATCTTGATCGCCTCAGACGTGCGTTCGCCGATCAGGAGATTGTATTTGCGTTTGATGTACTGCGTGATCGCCTCGTCCATCTCGTTGCCCGCGACGCGTACGGCACGCGAGTACACAATGCCGGAGAGCGATATAACGGCGATGTCGGTAGTTCCGCCGCCGATATCGACGACCATGTTTCCGTGAGGCTCGGTGATCGGCAGCCCGGCACCGATCGCCGCCGCCATCGCTTCTTCAACAAGGTATACCTCTGAAGCTTTAGCTCGATAAGCCGAATCTTCGACCGCACGGCGTTCGACCTGGGTGATCTCGGACGGAATGCCGATAACGACTCTCGGTCGGACCCATGATTTACCGTTATGTGCCTTTCGAATAAAATGCTGAAGCATTTTCTCGGTAACTTCGAAGTTGGCGATAACGCCGTCCTTCATCGGGCGGATTGCGACGATGTTGCCCGGCGTGCGGCCGAGCATCTCTTTTGCGTCGCGGCCGACTGCTTCAACCTGATTCGTTACCTTGTTGATAGCGACGATCGATGGCTCGGAAACGACGATTCCGCGGCCTTTGGCGTAAACAAGCGTGTTTGCTGTTCCAAGATCTATTGCAAGATCACTGGAAAATAAACTAAATAAAGATTTAAATGCCATTGTGAATAATAATTCTGTGTGTAAAATTCAGCTTCTTACGGCTGGTGGAATTAGAGTTGACGCCGCTCCCGAACATCGCACGAGGTGTGATCAAAGAGGTAACTGTTCCCTCAGACGCTTAACCTATAAGCATACACCGTTTTGGGTTGATTTTGCTATCGAAAACGAAGTCTATAAACAATTTTCCGGAATTGGTGGGCAATTTGAAAAACATTTTTAATAATGGCAGGCTTTTGTCGTTTTGGGAATAGAAAATGTTGGATATTGAAGTTTTATTTCAGTTTAGTTAGACGAGGCGGCAGCCCTTCGACCTTTTCCAATCGGGAAAAAGCCTGAAAACCGCCAATAATGGCCTTTTTTGGCCGTTTTTAACCCTGCGGCAACTGCCGAACTTTGTGGTCCGATCTTAGGGCGGGCTTTCGCACGCATACGGTGCCGACCTCGGTCCTTGCCGGAGTTACCGTCAGAGTCGCTACTATCTCTAGTGCGGCAAAAACAGACGTAAAAATTTTCTTATCCTTAAATATCACCTCTGCCGACTGGATAGGTTCTCTTGCCCTTCAGCGCGGGCACCTGGCTTCGCATCGATTTCGTATCGCACGGCAATTGGGGGGCTGTTGAGGCGGCTGAACCCTTCGTTCCCGGCATTCGTCATATTCTCTTTCGCAGCGTTCCAGGCACTGCTCGCGCACAGATCCGGTCGCGGGCGGCGGCTGCGGAATTATAATATTGCCGGTAATCGAAATGCTGCCTTCATCGTCGTCCAGCAGTCCGCCTTCGAAAACCGTTGTTCCGGCCAGCGTTATCGGACATTGAATTAGCGTTCCATTGATGGTCTGCCCACAGTTTTCGAGTGGCGCGTTATTTGTTCTCGTAAGCGGGGAACCCATCACGTTGAAGGCACCATTTATCGAGACTGAATTCCCTGTAGTCAGAGCCGCCGAGGCCTCGCTGTCCGCGAAGATCGGCACGGCGGCTTTTAGTCTTATCGGCAGGTTCATCTGTCCACTTACCGGGAAGAACTGTCCGGTGCCCCCGCCGATTTGGGTGACGGTTATGGTAAAACGCAGCGGCACGGGATCGGTCTGAAAGACGATCGGCGGAAAGCTGGTGATTTCCACGACGCATCGATTTCGGCTAAAGCGCAATTGCACCCCTATCGTTTTGAAAAACGGTCCACGTGCTCGTGAATCGGTCGTGTTTGCGCGAATGTTCCCGTTGAAGACCGCATTCAGCGGAGTTGCAGCTTCTTGCCGCTGCGGGACTGTATTAAACTGCCCGCGGCATTGCCGCAGGTCGTTTCGAAGGTCAGCGAGCTCACGGTCGCGCTGCTGCCGCAGGCTTCTGATTCTGTTCGCTACCTGCCTCCTCTCCGACGCATTTCGAACGCGCTGTTCGGTCAGCCGGTTGATCTCGGAGGCGAAAAAGTCCTCGCGTTCCTCTATTTGAGCGACTATCGTCTGACATTGTGCCGGCGGCGGTATGGGCCGGCAATCTTGATCGAGTAATTGACCAAAGCCGTCAAAACAAAATGGCAGGATCAGCAGGATCGATTTGATTGAATTTCGCATAACAACCTCATTCATTCGAAACTTTGATGGGGCGTGTAGGCCAATGTAAAAGGTCTCTGTCTATAAAAATGTGGTTCCACATTATTCGCCTCTTACTTCCCTCATTTGAATCCCGTGTGCATCGGCGCGTTCGATTCCGCTGGCGTCGATATTCGAAATTCTGACCAACCCGCGAACCCACCGCCGCGCCCGCCCTGGGTCAGCCGCACGATCAACAATCCCGGGTCCGTCCCGGTTGATGAGTGCGGATCGCCGGAAAGCGGATTCGGTCCCCGCGTCGACATAAAGAACCATTTCCGATCCGGTGAAGGGGCGAACAGATCCGGCGTTGGATCCTGGCTGAAAGCCGACAGCAGATCGACCGTCGCAACGCGTTCGCCGTTGTTTGCCCGAAAAACTTCCGCCACGTTGCCGTCGCGGTCGCCTACCCAAACAAATTTTTCTTCCCTGGTTACGCCTACTCCGTGGGCGTCGCGTTCTTCGGAATCGTCGTTAAAGAGCAATTCGGTCTGGGGTGTGTTCGGCGAATTTGCCGCGGAAAAACCGAACATCGGCAGCCGATAAACCGCGAAGCCATTGAGATTCGCCGCTGTTCCGCCGCCGCCGTTGCCCCAAACCTTTCCCCGCGCTTCCGCAAACCCGCAGCCGTTGGCCGGCACGTTTTGACGGTCGTATTCGCCAACGATCCGCATCGGGGCGTGCCGCCAGTCAACCACGAACATTCCGCCGCCGCGCAGGCTGATAAACGCCGGACCGTTTCCTGACGCCGTAAACGGACAAATCGGCGCATTGTCGGGTCGGATCGCCGCGTCCTGACAGGGAAGACCGTTTGGCGTAACGCAGTTCGCCAAATCGAGCGTCGCGCCCGGCTCCTGCATAAAAACTCCGTTATCAAAATTCGCTCTGATCCGCTCGAGCTTCTTGCCATTTTGATTGGCGACGAGAACATATCGGTCGTCGCTCGTTATCCAGGCGGCGTGCGCCTGTCGGGCACCGCCCGCGCCGACTTCGGTGCGAAAACAAGCCACCGGCTCTTTGTTTCGCGCGTCAAAAAAGACGACGTGGCCGCTTGCCACAAAAGACAAGACGGCATGCGTCTGGGTCGAGTTGAAAAAGAGCATATGCGGACGCACCGGATTAGCCCCCGTCTGGCCGAAACACAACCGCGCCGTCTCGCTTCCCAGATTTATCACTCTGACCGGTTCGGCATCCGAAGGATCGTTGCCGGTCAGATCCTCGCCTTCAAATACATGAATTGCGCCGCCATAGGCCGTCCCCTTGGTATTCGATTGGTCAACCAGCCAGACCTCAAAATCGTCACGCTGATGGGCCTGGGCGGGCTCGTTTGTCGTCGGCAAAATCGCGGCCAGGAGGGCCAGAATCGCCACCATGAAAAGGAATGCCGTAAATAACCCGAAAGACTTCTTCAAAACTGAACCTTCTTTGTGTTTCATCGTCGTATCTCCTTTTAATTTCTGTGTCCGAAGCGCGAAAAGTTGCGCCAAAAGTGCGTCAGCGGTCAAAGCAGATCTCAGCGGTTATATCGGATTGGAATGTAGCTCCGCCGTCGGGTGTTTTGCCGTTAGTGAAAATCAAACCCGTCGCTCCGGCGAATCTGCCTGTGCTGGTGTTTGGGTTGATGCGCCCGATTTCGCTGAACGCTCCGGTTCCCGAATCGAAAATTCCAACATTGCTGGTCTTCAACCGCCCGTGACGGGTTGTAATAGTGAAGTCGGTGGTGTAGGAGAAGAAAGCAGGGTCAGGTGTAGGGAGAATACCGCTGGTAAAGACGAGTTGGGTCGTGCCGTTGAGAATTCCCCCGTTAGTGATTATTCCAGTCGTGCCGGTAGGATTACTAACCTCATTTAATTTGCCTCTTACTTTATGACAATTCGAATGGGTCGGTATTGTTTGTTCGCGCTGCTCGGATGGTGATTGTTCCCCTTGCGCCAATGCTGATTGGTCCATTGAGAACAAATAAAAGGTCAACACTAGTCCAGCTAGAGTCGTTAATTTTTTTGTTTTTGCGTTCATTTCCTTATCTCCTGTTTTTGAATTCGGTGCAAAACAATTGCCCAAAATCTGTCGCGGCACCTTTTCTACGACAGCGGTGGAATTAGTCGGAGTTTCTCCAAAACTGTTCGATCCGACTGATCTTTCCCTTCGAATTTGAAGTGAAGTTAATCTTTTGCCGGCAAGAAAGTCTTGATGGAACTCGGATTTTTTCTTGATTGTTTTCGGATTTGCGGATAAAGTCTTTACCACTACAAGAGGGCTGGCTGGCAATACGCACGATGAAAAATCATTCTGAAATTAACGGATGCTTTTACGAATTTGCGAACTTTCATTTGCTTCCGTCCGAGCGCCTGTTGCTGCTCAACGAAAACCCAGTTCCGCTTCCGCCTAAGGTTTTTGACACGCTCCTGGTTTTGGTCGAACGCGGCAGTCACTTGATGGAAAAAGACGAGTTGCTCGATAAAATTTGGGCTGATGCTTTTGTCGAGGAAGGGACGCTGGCCCGCAACATTTCAATTCTGCGAAAAGTCCTGGGCGAAGGCGGTGCACGGAAATTTATAGAGACAGTGCCAAAACGCGGCTATCGCTTTATCGAACCTGTCAGGCGATTGCCCATCGAAGCAGACCTCGAGCCGCTTCCCGCCGGTGTAAAATCAGTTTCCGGAACCTTAAAAAAACCTTTGCCGCTAAAAACCCACCGCCCGATTTTGTGGTTGATAACGGCATTTACCGTAGTCGCCGGAATTTTTTTCTCGACCTCGTTTTGGATCGCGGGCGGGGGAAACACGTCCGGGATCAACTCGATCGCGGTGCTTCCATTTAGATC
>JANNGV010000014.1:0-6932 GCA_031404055.1 Chloracidobacterium sp. | reverse complement strand
ACCGGCTTCTGAATTTTTGTCTGTACTTGAAATTTAAGTTCCATATTTGCTCCTTTGATTTATCGTTCATAGCTCAAACTTTAGTTTGCTCTTATTTGGCCTAATAAAGCACGAACTCCAAACTTGGTTTTGTCGAGCGCTGAGTATATGTTATAATTTTATAACATGTCAAGCAAAAAAGATCATGACCCAATTTTTAAAGCCCTAGCTGACAAACGTAGGCGCAAGTTGCTCGATCTTCTTCGCGACGCTCCGAAGACGACAAGCGACCTTTGCACGCATTTTCCCGACCTGGACAGATGTACCGTCATGCAGCATTTAGGCGTACTTCAGCGAGCTGAACTCATAATCGTTCAGAAAAAAGGCAAATTTCGCTGGAATTATTTGAATGTGGTGCCGATCCGCGAGATATACGACCGATGGATAAACCAATATGCCTCGCCAAATGTCGAGCTTTTAACGCGGTTAAAGCAGGACCTTGAAGCATAAAAAGCCCGCATCAATCGACACGGGCTTTCCATCGACAGTGACGCGCTACTAGGAAGGAATCTTCAATTCCTGTCCAGGATAGATCTTGTCGGGATGGTTTAGGATATCGCGGTTATGGTCCCAGATAGCCTTCCACTGAATGCCGTATTTATTTGCGATTTTCGTCAGGTTATCGCCTGAAACGACCGTGTACGTGTGTTCCCCGCCGCCCGCGACTGCACCGGCGGTGGTAATGTTCAGGATCAAATCGCCGCCCTTAAAATCGGGGTCGATGCGATTATATTCGTCCCAAAGCTGTGTCTTAGCCGATTCGTCCGGGGCCGTGCCGGTGACATGGAGGACGCCATCACCTCCGCTCAATTCAAAAGTCGTCCCATTTTGGTTGGCGACATCAAGAAGTGTCTGATATTTTTCTTGTAACGACATAGTTGTTTTCCTCCTTATTTCCCTCTTACGAGCTTGTTTTCCATTTTGCCAAGTCCGGATTGCTGGATGATTTGAACGCATTCGACGTATTTCGCATCCGCAACCGTTCCGCTGGCGGTCACCGTCCCGTCTTTAACATCCACCGTCACGCCGGTACAACCTGCTTTCTTGAGGTTTTCCTCGACCTTGCCTTTCAGCATCGGATCGGCTGGAGCCGGAACCGGTGTCGGGACTGCCTTGAGGGTAATATTATTTACTACCGACTTAACGCCCTCAACCTTCGCCGAGGTTTCGGCCTTTGTCTTGACGGTTATATTTGCGACCTCGCCGCTTAGCGTTGCTATACCGTCCTTAACGGCTACCGTCACACCGGCTACACCGTCAGCCGCAAGTTTATCCGCTGCTGCCTTTTGAAGGTCTGCATCGCTTTTCCCGCCGCAGGCGCCGATGAACAAGGCGATTGCCAAACTCAAAACTGTTAGAAATTTGATTTTCATTTTTCCTCCTGAAAAAATCTCGTAAATATTCTCGATTCTATAATCGCAAATGACCGTAAAATCCTTACGGTCTTTTCACAAAAACTCCCCCGATACCGACATGCGGCCGGGACATCAAAAAATTGATAGCTAATCTTGAATCATCTGCAAAAATTTTTCAACAACGATCACGCGAAAATCAGGAAAAAACTTCTTCGTAGATCTGGCGTGCTATATCAAATGAGGTAAGGTCCGGTTTGACAACAAAATGCCAGTCGGCAAGGCAATATATTTCCTGCCTCGCATCGAACAATGTTTTAGCCGCGACCTTGCTGCGGGCAAGCGGCCTTTCCTTTCTGGAATGGCGGATATTGTTCCAGCAATGATTAAAACTTGAATCAAGCCATACGCTCGTAAGTCCGTGCTCTTTAATCAAATCGCGGTTCTCGGCAACCGTCCATGCACCGCCGCCGAGCGAAAGTATGCGCACTTTTATTTTGCCAAGAGCGAGCCTCAGATTCTCGGTTTCGATTTTTCGGTACGCCGCTTCGCCGTCTAAATCGATGATCTCGGCGATCCGCCGCTGCTCGCTTGTCTCGATCATCGCGTCCAGGTCGATCCTTTCGCAGCGCAGCATATGCGCTAAATGCCGGGCGACGCTCGTTTTACCGACGCCCATAAATCCTGTCAGCGCAATACGCTTTTCCGCTCGGGCGGCATTCCTGATCCCTGGCTCAGCCATGTCGGCTAGTATATTACGCCCGCGAGCGTATCAAAAAAGCCCGGGAATGAAACCGCCGCTGATTCGGCACCGCGAATCTCCGTTTCGCCTTCCGCCAAAAGGCCCGCTATGGCAAAAGCCATGGAAATCCGATGATCCCCAAAGGAGTCGATCACGGCGCCTTTTAGGTCGGATTTTGCGACCTTAAATCCATCCTCATATTCCTCGACGGCAGCGTTCATCCGCTTCAGATTCTCTACTATCGCCGCGATCCGGTCGGATTCCTTAATCCGCAGCTCGGACGCGTTTCGTATCTCGAGCCCGCCAGACAACTGAGTTCCGGCGACCGCAAGTATCGGAATTTCATCGATCATATTCGCGATCACGCTGCCGCTAAACAGATTTTGCGTCTGCGTCGCGGCTATATTCGCGTGTCCGCGAACCAGGAGCGTCCCGACCGGCTCATTGCAAACTTCCCATTCATCGGATATTTCGATATCGATGCCTAAACTCCTCAAAACATCGACAATTGCTCTGCGCGATGGATTTATCCCGACATTCGGCATAACGATCTCGGAGCCCTTCAGAAAAGCCGCCGCAACGATAAAGAATGCCGCCGAAGAAAGATCGGCCGGAACATGCAGATCCTTCGCTACCAACCGGGCATCGCCGGACACGCTCAATCTCACACCGCCTGCCTCAACCTTCGCCTCACCGACATCAACGCCGAACCAACGCAACATCCGTTCGGTGTGATCCCGCGTCTGCGTCGTTTCAAGCACCGAAGTTTCGCCGTCGGAATTAAGCCCGGCAAGCAAAACGCACGATTTTATCTGTGCGGAAGCAACCGTCGGGTCAAAATCAATCGCCCGCATCGGATTTTTGCCGGAAATCCGCAGCGGCGCGCGGTTCTCAACGCCCTCAATCCTCGCACCCATCGATCTAAGCGGATCCATGATCCTTTTCATCGGACGCTTTTGCAGCGATTCGTCGCCGATCAGGACCGAATCGAAGCCTTGCCCCGCCAGCACACCCGCCATAAGCCGCATCGTCGTTCCGCTGTTCTCGCAATCCAACGGGCTTGCCGGAGCCGTAAACCCCGTCTTTCCAACGCCTTTGACAATAAGCCCCGAACCGTCCAGCTCGATGTCGACACCAAGTGCGTCCAGGCATTTAACCGTTGCCGCGCAATCGGCGCTCGTTCCGAAATTGTAAATTCGAGTCTCGCCCTCCGCGAGCGCCGAGAATATCGCCGCGCGGTGAGAGATAGATTTATCGCCTGGCAGAATTACCTCGCCTTTCACCCTAACGGCTGGATTGATCATCATACGAAACATTTTAGACTGAATAATTACGGTTTGTCTTGACACAACCTATAATTAACCGCTAACTTACATTGAAAAACTTGTGTCTGAAACCAAAGAACTTAGATTACCCAGCCGGATCGAGTCTGTAGACGAGGCGGCCATGCACGCCGAGACGTTTGTCAAAGACAACGGGCTTGGAGACGATTTCGTGTCGGCCGTCGATCTTGCCGTCCGCGAATCCGTGGCCAATGCTGTAAAGCACGGCAACAAGTTTGATCCGGAAAAAGTGGTCGAGATAACTTTTCTTCGTTCGCCAAAGGGTGTTGAAATATTGGTCAGAGATTTCGGGCCCGGCTTTGACCCCGACGATCTGCCGGACCCGACCGACCCGGCTAATCTGCTAAAGGCCACGGGCCGCGGAATCCTTTTTATGCGTTCATTTATGGACGAAGTCGAATGGTCCAATCACGACGGCGGCGGAATGGTTGTAAAGATGATAAAAAGTAACGGGTGACGATTAAAGTTAGTAATAAGTGATAGGTGATAAGTAAAACGGAACACGCTTTGGCTCGACCCTATCACTTGTCACGCATCACCCATCACTTATTTATCACTTTTCACTTTTCACTTTTCATCGGGATTGGTCTAAAATCTGCTATCAAAACTTATTTAACTAATTTAGGAGACAAAAATGGCTGATATCACTATTTCGGAACGCCAGGCAGGCGATGTTACGATTCTGGACCTCGACGGCAAGGTAACGATCGGCGAAGGCAGCGTTGCACTTCGCAATACAATCCGCCGTCTGCTGGGGGATGGCAAAAACAAAATCCTTATGAACCTCGGCGGCGTCGGCTACATCGATTCAAGCGGTATTGGCGAATTGGTCTCAAGTTTTACCGCCGTAAATAAAGAGGGCGGCACGCTGAAACTCTTGAATCTAACCCAAAAGATCCAGGATCTTCTGGCAATAACCAAGCTCCTCACGGTTTTCGACGTCTACGACGACGAAGCCGAGGCTTTGGCCAGCTTTAACTAAGTCAGAACCCGGAGCTGTAGCGACCGAATTCATTAAAATTTAAAACGGCTGCGAATTTTAAATATTTCGCGGCTGTTTTTTACGATCTGATCCCCTCCGCCTCAAGACGAAAAGAATCCGGTCGCTACCGCTCACGTTCCTGACAGAAAATTCCCTGCGCTTACTGGTACAAAGCATCTTTGATACACTAAAATTCATCTCTTATTGGTAATTGGGAACCCGGTCGCTACCGCTCGCGGTTCTGACAAGAAGTGAATCATTAATGTTTAAGACGATCATATTAATATTTATCTGCATCTTTTCGGCGAATGTTTTTGCACAAGACGTTCCTACGGGTTTCGACCTTTCTAATTATGGCGTGCGGATCGAGCCAGATAAGCGTGTGATGCTTGTTTTGGCGACGCTTGAGGCGGCGCGGACGACGAATGCGGCGGGCGAAGATGTGCCTGTCATCAATACGCCGCTGACAGCCGAAGGGGTGAAGTTTCGCGAGCTGTTAAAGAGCGATCTTGCCGCATTAAACGGCGATTTGCGGCAAAAAATATCGTCGTTTGTGATTTCACACAAGGCCCGTAATCCGAAACTTACAGATGCCGAGCTTGTTGTCCCGTTTATCTCGATGGCGTATGCGCTGACGCCTGCTCCCGAGCTCGCTGATCCGGTAGTAACGTCCGATCTGCCTGGAAATCTGCTCGACGTGCTTGATTTTGCCCCGCTCGTACGCGATTTTTATCGCCGTTCAAGCATCAGCGGAAATATCAACGAATACATAAAAACATATCAAAAGGCAGCCGACAGCCGTCTTCGAGGCTCGGCACGCGAAATGGTTAGCGAGCTGCTGAATTACCTGAACACGCGGCCGCAGCTTTATTTTGCTGAGAAAATAAAGACCGAAACACGAAAAGGCAAGAGCAAATCGACGACTTTGAGACAGATCGAGACGCGTGAGCGGGAGCGCCGCTTTTACATTGTACCCGAACTGCTTGCCCCGGTCGGCAACGTGAACTTTCTGAACATCAAGGACGACTATCACGCCGTGCTCCCAGCCGAAAGCGATCTCAGCTTTTCGGAGGTCCGCCGCGGATTTTTGCAGTTTGTGGTCGATCCGTTGGTGAATGGCAGCAGCAAGGATATTGAGACGATCCGCCCCGCCGTTAAAGCGCTTTTGGAAGAACGGCGTAAAGTGGATCCATCCGTTTCGCCGGATGTTTATCTGACCGTTTCGCGTTCGCTAGTTGCAGCCATTGATGCAAAACAGAACGAGTATATTAGGACACGAGGAAGAACCGCTCAGGCACGGCAGCGTATCGACCGTCTCGCAAACGATACCGAGAAGCGTGCGGTCGGACTGGAACTGGAAAAGTATAAGAGCGCGCAGGCGGACGAAACCGCGTTGCAGATGTCGGAAGATTACGAAAAGGGTGCGATCCTCGTTTTCTACTTTGCCGAGCAACTAAAAGGCTTTGAGGATTCAGGCTTCGACATTGCTTCCTCAATGAAGGAAATTATCCTGTCCTTCGACGCCGCCAGGGAAACCGGGCGTCTCGCGCAATTTGCCGATGCCCGAAAACGTGCCGTCGCCGCACGCGAGGAACGCAGGAAGAATCCGGCAACCGTCAGCCTCATTGAGAACCCGGTGAGCACTCGGCTTGTTGAGATCCAAAAGCTGATCGACGCCAAGAACTACACGCAGGCAAATACCGATCTTAAACAGCTTCTGGCCAAGAACCCGAGCGAATCACGCATTTATTACAACATCGGCCGCGTCGCAAGCCTTTCCGCCGAGGGCCTCACAGACATCGATAAACAGAAGCAAGCACTGCTGGACGCCAAGGTCGCCTATGAAAACGTACTAAGGTCCGCAACTCGTTCCACGGATGTCGCGCTGATCTCGCTATCGTACGTCGCCCTGGCAAAAATCTATGAGTTCTACGACGAAAAGGCCTATGCAACCGCCCTTTACGACAAAGCCATTCAAATCGGCGATGTTCCGAACGGCGGACACGCCGAAGCTATCGCAGCAAAGGCCCGGCTTCTAAAGGACCAATAGGAATTCACCCACAGAGGCACAGAGACACTGAGAAGAATTTCAACGCAGAGACGCGGAGCCCCAGAGGACGAAAAAGAGAAAGGCTCGATGCTCTATTCTCATTTTCCATTTACAATTTTCCATTTTCAATTCGCTTCCTCCGCGCCTCTGTGCCTCTGTGGTGAAAACCGGTTCAATCTGCTAACTTCTACTTAATGTCCAAAGACAATTTCCGCAGCGGTTATGCCGCTTTAATCGGCCGACCGAATGCCGGCAAATCGACGCTTTTGAACCGCCTTGTCGGTGAAAAGATTGCAGCGGCGGTGTTCGACGCCGTCCAGACCCAGCGCGTGCTTGAAGCCGAGGCCCAGCAGGAAGAAGCGCAGACGGGCGCCTACATCCGCCCCATCGTGCTGCTTCAAGCACAGAACAGCACCGAGCCGGT
>JANNGV010000013.1:0-7577 GCA_031404055.1 Chloracidobacterium sp. | reverse complement strand
TCGGTGATCAACTTTTCAACAATTGCTAGGTTATCACAGTTCACTGCTCGTTTTCAAGATCTAATCGTGATTTTTTTTATTAACGGCCTGGAAAAATTTGATAAAGCAACAGATAGACGACAACACCCGTGGCCGAGACATAAAGCCAAACCGGATAAACGAACCGGGCAAGCCGTTTGTGGGCATCAAATCGGCCTTTAAGCCCTCGCCAAAGCGTGACAAGAACGAACGGCGTGACGAGGGTCGCAAGAATGGTATGCGATGTGAGAATTGTGAAATATAAAGGCCTTGCGAGGCCTTCGCCGGTAAACTTGGTCGGACCGATACCGTAAACGGACGTTCGGACGATGTGGTGCGTAACGTAGCAAACCAGAAAAAGAGCCGAAACGGCACTTGCGGACAGCATGCAAGCCCGATGTTTGCGAACCTGCTTTGTGAGGATGAAGTATAGGCCGAATAATAAAAGAACACCGCTTGTGGCGTTCAATGCAGCGTTGAGGTGCGGAAAGATTTGCAGCAGATCCATTTATCGCCAAAAACCGAGTAAAACAAACAACACGATCCAGAGAGCACCCATAAAATGCCAATACCAACCGACAGCTCGGGCGAGCTTTCGGCGTTTGAGCCTTTGCGACTCGCTCCCGCCTCCGTTCCACGAACTCAGAACGATGGAGCCTAAAGCGACTATTCCACCGAGAACATGTACAACATGAACGGCAGTCAGGATATAGAAGAATCCGGCGTACGGATTGCCGTACATATACAAGCCGCGTCGCGTCAGCTCAAGCCAGGCAAGTATTTGCGATGAAATAAATGCCGCTCCCAATACCGTGGTTACCAAAAGCCATTTGCGGCCCGAGTCGATAGAGTCCGCTTCGATCGACCTTTTTGCGAAGTGATATGAAATACTGCTGACTAGAATAAGTATGGTACTTAGCCAAAGCTGGACAGGAAGATCGAAAGGTTTCCACTCGGCGGCGTTATTGGTCGAAACCATGATATAGGCTCCGATCAGCCCGGCGAACGTCATACCAACCACGAGCAGCAAAAACCAAGTAACGACCTTAGCCTTATCGCCGTTATCCGTTTCAGTTGGAGCCAAACTTTGCCCGTCGAAATGTCGATCGTCGCCATTATCACCGCCTCCGTTATTACCTCCCGCTTTCCCGGGGCCGCCGCCCGGGCTGGTTAAGCGCGAACGTATTTTGCGAAGATCTCCGGGTTCGGCAATTTGTTCAACGGTTCCGACTTCCATAGCATTTAGCGGTGATCCGCAACCAGCAGACCGAATATCAGCGGCAGATAAAGCACCGAAACCATCAAGAGCCGCCTCGCACGTTCAACTGTTTTAGCGCGGGCGGTCTGGACGCTTTCGAACAAAAACCAGATGCCGAGAATAGTCGCACCGGCAAGATAGATAAGTCCCGCGAATCCGAGAAAAAACGGCGCGAGGCTGATCGGAACGAGCATTATGGTGAACAGAACGATTTGACGGGCAGTTATCCTGCCATCCGGCTCAACGACGGGCAGCATTTTGATCCCTGCCTTTGCATATTGATCTTTGTACATCCACGCGATCGCCAGAAAATGCGGAAACTGCCATAAAAACAGGAGAGCGAACAACGCCCACGCTCCGATTGTTATTTCGTTCGCGGCCGATGTCCAGCCCATCAATGGAGGCATCGCACCTGGAATCGCTCCGATCGCGGTCGAAGCGGATGTTCTCGTTTTTAACGGCGTATACATGAATACGTAGCCAACGATGACCGTCAGTCCGAGAATGGCCGTCATTGGATTAACCAAAAAATACAGATAAATCTCGCTGACGGCACATTGCAGAATGCCGAAAATCAAGGCTTCGTTGGGCGTTATTCTCTGCGTCGGAATGGGCCGTTTAGCCGTGCGGTCCATCAAAGCGTCTGTGTCGCGTTCAATGTATTGGTTCAGCGTCGCCACGCCAAAGGCCAGCAGTAGAATGCCGATCATCGAATTGACGAAAAGCGGCAGGTCAAAACTTCCTTTCGTGCCGATGTAAAATCCGGCCGCCGATGTCAGTACCAGCATGAACGCGATGCGCGGTTTTGTCAGCTCAACGTATGCAGCGACGCGGTCGCGCACTCCAGCGATTTTTGGTTCCTCGATTTCCGCGGTAGTTACATTCATTTCGTTCGATGAGCAGCGGGCAAAATTTTTATTAAGAATAGCGTTTCGACGTGGATTTACCAAATCGGCGCAACAGACACGGGCTTCTATTCATATGAAGCCATTCTAATTTTTTGAGAGATGACAAACAACCCCTGCTAAGTTATGATTTTTGTTACTAGAAATGTCTGCCGCCGAAGAAACAATCAAAACAAAAGAAGTGGCCAGATCTTCTGCTCCACCAATCGTGGATCGGGTAATCACTTTTCTCAGTTCTGTCAGATTTGGCGTTGCCCAGCTTTGTGCTTTGGTCGTTCTTTCGATGATCGGCATGCTCATAGTTCAGCAAAATGTGCAGGGCTTTGAGGCCTATTTTGCATCGCTTACGCCGGCCGAAAAGACCGTCTACGGATCGCTCGGTTTTTTTGATATCTATCATAGCTGGTACTTTAATCTTCTTCTCCTGTCCCTTTCGCTCAATATCGTATTGGCCTCGATCGACCGCTTCCCATCGGCATGGAGCTACATAAAAGGCCCTAAAACTACGGCAACTACGGACTGGCTTCTGAGTCAGAAGGACAACGCCTTTGTTATTGCCCCAGGCAAAGATTCGAGCCGCATCGCGGATGAGATTAAGTCGATCTTCAAAGCCAACGGCTTGAACGCGCAAGTTTCCGAGAACGAGACGATCTCGTACGCGGTTGATACCGACGGTAAAAAGATCTTTAGTGAAACGGTAAAATCAAAAAATTTATACGTTTTCGGCGAGAGCGGCCGCATTAACCGGCTCGGAGCCTACATCGTGCACGTCTTTTTGCTCACCTTGTTTCTTGGCCATTTTGTTGCTTTGCAGACGGGTTTTGATGCGGATGTTCGCATGATCCCCGGTGATGGTACGGACAAGATTCAAATGATCCAGTTCGATCTGGACAAAAAGGAAAAGTTCGACGTGCAGCTTCCGTTCACAATGACCTGCACGGATATTCAGCAAAAACTGATTGATCCGCGCGGCTCGATCGATGTTACCAACACGCTTGATTGGCGAACTCAGCTTCGGGTTGACGACCCGGAATACGGTTCCTTGCTGGCCGACATCAGCATGAACAAACCTTTCAGCTATCGCGGCTACCGTTTTTTTCAGGCACAGACTATACCTGTCGGCAATGCCCGTACTATAAAGCTTGAGATTACGCCGCAGGCCGGCGGAGCCCCGGCTGTGGTAGATATTCCGCGGATGGGATCAACAACGCTTGATGACGGAACGCTTGTAGAATATGACGAGTTTCTTCCGGATTTCTCGTTCAACGCGGAGGGAAAGCCTGATACACGTTCGGGGGATTACAACAATCCGGTAGCCGTCCTGAACGTTACACCGCCGCAGGGAACGAGGACGCGTGTGTTTGCATTTGCGTCAAAACTGGCTGACAGCATTCCCGTGGGAGCTCCGAAATTAGGTTATAAATGGCGCCTGAGCGAATATGAGAAATCGCCTTTTGCACACGTTCTTTCTATCAAATACGATCCGTACAGCGGAGCTTTCATTGCGTGGTATATTGGTGGTTTCGGTCTGATCGGCGCACTCGGCTTTGTTTTCTTTTTTTCGCACAAGCGAGTTTGGGCCTTAATAAGACAATCGGAGAGCGGAACGACCGAGATTGTCCTTGGCGGAAATACGAACCGTAATCACGCTGGTTTCGAGGATAAATTCAATAAGATAGTAAACGATCTCAGAGATCGTTTTGGCGTCCAACGAAACTAGTCTTTGATGGGAAAAGCGACGCTTTTTGCCGCGTTTCTTAAGAATCTTTAGAGAATTGCACGAGGTATCTATGTCGCAAGTTTTAACCGCAAACGAGATATACAACGCAAAATTAACCACTTCGTGGACGTCGTACATACCCGCGATATTCGCTATCGGCGGCTCGCTTTTAATGGTCGGCCTTCGCGTGCAGATTGGCGAAGGATTTATCAGCGACGGGGCCTTGATGATGCTTGCTTTGGCGTGCTATATCTTTGCCGCATTGTTCCAATTGACGAATTTGTATGCTCCGTCTGAAATGGCACGGAAGATCGGCCTGTGGACGGCGACGTTGGGCGTTTTCTTTAACCTTTCTAGCTGGCTGGTCCGTTGGGTGGCGGCATACGACCACGAGATCGCCGAAATGCGGTTGGCGGGAAACCTTGAAGAGCCGTGGATATTTCGCTATGTGCCGTTCGCTAATCTGTACGATCTGAGCCTTGCATTTGCCTTTGGAGCCGGCATCGCCACACTTTTGCTCGCACGCAGGCAGAATTTTCAGATCTTGAGCGCTTTCACGCTCCCGCTGGCGGCACTTATCCTAACGCTTGCCAGATTTATCGGAAACGAATTTATCGATCTTCCGCCCGTGCTCGATTCATATTGGCGGCCTATTCACGTCGGCGTCGCTTCGTTAAGCTATGGTGTCGCACTCGTATGTTTTGCAATTGCAGTTATTTACCTGCTAAAAGATAATGTGAAGGTTGAAGCGATGGCGATATGGTCAAGCGTGTTCGTGCTTGGCGTAATCGCGTCGGTCAGTAAGTTTTCGGTATTTACCGAATTTGTGTACCGAGCCGGGCTTTTCGTACCGAATGTAGATGGCGGCAAGCCTTTCTCGGCACCGTTCAGATTTGAGATCCCGTTTGTCGGGTTGGCGTTGGTCGTTACAGGTGCTTTGCTCGCCGGTGCAATTGTTTCATTTCTGCTGTATTTGTATCAGGAGAACGAGAAAGCCCGAATCGCCGGTCATTTGCTTCTCAAACTTGCATTGGTTTCGCAGATTATCGCGATTGCCCTGCTTGTTTCTGGAATAAAAGGCTCGACAAACGTCCAGCAGGGGCTTCAGGCACAGCTTGCGGCCGAGACGAAACAATACATAACCGCCGGACGTGCGATGGCCGAAAGGCAGCAGCTTTCGTCGCGCGAACTCGCCGCAATAACGCCGACGCAGTTCGAGCAGATGGGACGCTCATACGTTCAGGCAAACGGCGACAAGATGTTTCTTAGCCTGAACACGAATCCTGTGGAATTGGCCGGACTGATAACCGGATTGGCGGGGACATTCTTTGTGCTTCTATTCGCATTCCGCACGGACAAGCTGAGGGAAAGGCTGCCAAGCCTCGATTCACTGGATGGGTTGATGTATAAGACGGCTTGCCTAGCATTCGCCGGCCTTGCGATGCTTTTGATCACGGGTGCGATATGGGCGAACGAGTCGTGGGGAAGGCCGTGGGGATTTGATTCAAAGGAAACCGGAGCCCTTGTTGCATGGCTGACCTACGCGGCGTTTTTGCACACCAGAATTTCTCGCGGTTGGTCTGGTCGAAGTTCGGCTTACTTTGCAGTCCTGGGGTTTTTACTCGTCATTTTCACGTATCTTGGGGTTAGTTATTTACTACCGGGCCTGCATAGTTACGCTTAGAAGTATTGGCCACAGAAAGGAATCAAACAAAAAAGGTTTTTTGCGCCTTCGATTCTTTTCTGCGGCGTTCAGTTCTTAAATGCCTAAACATATAATATTTGGAATTGTAGGATTGATTCTCGGCCTTGCTATCGGATTTTTCGCTGCAAACTCGATCAATCGGGAGTCTGCCGTACCGCAATCGACTGCTGCCGCTCCTCAAACGACTGCTTCCGCGGGAACCTCTTTGGCAGGGCCGCAGGGCGGGATGCAGGCCGATGTTGCCGAAACGATTGCAAAAGCTGAAGCCGAGCCGCAGAATTTTGCGGTCCAGATGCGTACCGGCGATATGTACGCCCGGATCGGAAAGTTTGACAAGGCGATTGAATATTACAACCGGGGCATTGGGCTGAAACCGGGTGATTTTCAAGCAAATATTGTGTTGGCAAACGCTTATTTCGACTCTCGGCAGTTTGAAGAGGCGGCAAAGTTTTATGAAAAGGCTCTGGCAATTAAGCCGGACGACGTGAATGCCCGCACAGATTTCGGTGCCACCTTTGTCGAGCGCCCAAATCCCGATTTCGAGCGGGCTATAAGAGAGTTTCGTGCCGCTCTTGAAATTCAGCCAAAACATGAGGCCACACTTTATTATCTAGGAGTAGCCTATCTCCGGAAGGGTGATAAGCAGAATGCTGACGTGGTTTTGGCAGAGCTTGAGAAGACAAATCCGGCCAGTGATCTCATTGCAAGATTGAAGCAGAACATGTCGACTCAGTAGTGGCTAGGCATCAACGTGCTCACGGTTCATAAAACGTGAGCTATTCGATAGTCACTTTTGCGATATCGAGGATCGGATACCGCGAGACTGACCTATCTTTCAGGATCACCGTCAGAATTCCCTTATCCACGCTGAATTTGAACACCTCATTCATACTTTTTTCGAGCGTACTGCCGTCCTTAAAAGCTATAACCAGCCGTATTGAAGCAAGCGGATCTGGCATCGGCTCCTTTGGAACCGTAGCCTTTTTAGGTGTCCTCGAGCTTCGTTTCGGCAGGGTTATCTATACGGGCGCAGGAGATTTATTTGATGCTTCCGGGGTTAAGTCATCCGCGGTGGGATCCGTACTTTTCGTCTCAACGGCCAGGACATCGGTTTTTGGTTTAACGGGTCTTGCGGGCGTTCTTCTGCGGCGTGATGCCGGTGTTCCACTGACCGGTTTGGCAGCGGCATCATCCTTTTTCGATACATTGTCGGTAACAACTATTTCAAGGCCCGGAGGCAGTTTCTCCACATCCGTTTTGGGCGGATCGGCGGCCGCAACGGTTTCGGCGTCTTTTTCGTCATTGTTACGCGAATCCGCACTATCCACGGGGTCGGCTTCTGTTTTTACGGGCTTTGGCGGTGGTGGAAGGATCGTACCTACCGAATTCACGCGGATGCCGGACTCGCGTCCAGTATTTACCTTCGGCAGTTCCGGCTCGGCCAAAACGTCGGATTCCCTTGCCGCGACAAAGCTCCCGGCAAACTTGATTTTAAACGATGCCGCATCGTCATTCGGCGATCTGCCTTGTATGCGGAGCAATAATTTTTCACTCTTTCTAAAATAAACGGCCCTTCCCGTTTCGTTCTCGGAATCGTTAGCGTAGACGACGATCTTGGTGACGGGACGCAAACCCGCGATGGTAAAAATATCAAGATCACCAGTGAAATTTCTTGTGACGATATTGATAAAGAGATCACCCTGATCTCCGTTGAAAGTATAGAAATACGTCGTCAGCCGCGAATCGCCGATGTCGCGGGCCTTTATCGATCCGCTAATCTCACTGGACGTTACAGGCGTCGGGAAATCCTGGCTCGTTGATTGGGCAGCGGTAAATTCAACGCATACCAAAGCCAAAAACAGGGTGGTTGTGAGAAGCAGACCGCTTTTCATATACTCAGTTTCTGTCCGGCTTGGCAAAACATATTGGTGACCAGTCTATTCGCCGCCAGCGGCTTCGCACTCTGCCCGC
>JANNGV010000012.1:0-4036 GCA_031404055.1 Chloracidobacterium sp. | reverse complement strand
AAACTGGGTATTTGACAGCACATTTCTCGACCCGGCGAGAATTCCGCCTGGAACACCGTTTTTCCAGTATATCCAGACAACGGGCTTTCAACGCACCAACAACTAAGGGGTTTCTTTCTCCGCTGATAATTCGCCTGTGTGACTTTGGAAGTCACACAGGCTTTTTTGCGGGTGTGTTTTGCGAACTTTGCACTTATAATGTCGTATGAAGTACGACAAGCCGAAGTTTGTCATGCGCGGACACGATGAGGGAACTTTCGCTAAACAACAGCAGGCTGGATAAACGCTACGATGTGTATGCCGAGCTTGGCAGGGGAAGCTATGCGGAAATATTCGTCGCAAGGGATACGTTGGCCGCGCCGCAGTCGCCGCACAGCCATGTTGCGATTAAGGCCCTCAATGTTTTCCTGCAGGACGATCTCGACCCCGATCTTGAACGCACGCTGGTCGAAAATTTTCAAAACGAAGCGGTAGCGCTCGATCGCGTCCGCCACCCGAATATCATCAGCCGTCTGGGACATGGCACCGCCCGAGACCTCCGCGGCATGGTTTTTCATTATCTAGTGCTTGAATATCTGGAGGGCGGCGATCTGCAAAAGGCCTGCCGCGAAAAGAGCCTCGCGTTAAAAACTTCGCTGAAATACATCGAGCAGGTTTGTGCCGGCCTTCGGCACGCCCACCGTCACGGCGTTATCCACCGCGATATCAAACCGCAAAATCTGCTGCTAACCGAGGACCGTCAAACCGTAAAGATAGCCGATTTCGGCGTCGCCCGGATGCACACGTCCGATGCGCCGATAACGCGGGTCGGGACGAATATTTATGCCGCCCCGGAGCACAGCCCCCTCAATTCCGACGGCGATAATGTGATGACCGTTGCGGCCCTTACGCCCGCCGCCGACATCTATTCGTTGGCCAAATCGGTTTACTCGCTTATCACATGCGAGGCTCCCAGATTTTTCGCAAATCAGCAGATAACCGAGCTGCCTCTCGCCTGTCGCGATCAGGAATGGGCATCGGAATTGAAGCGTGTTCTCGGAAAAGCGACGAGCCGCGAACCGGAGATGCGGCATCAGACCGTCGACGAATTTTGGCAGGACCTTGAAGGCGTCCGCCGCATATCCGCTGAGAATGAAACATCGACGCAGGTGCGGGCCAAATTTCACGCCGCACCGCAGCCGCATGTTGCCCGCGGTTATACGCCGATCGCACCACAGCAGCCGCGTTTTGATACATCACGCGAGCTAAAGCTGCGACACCAGTTCGGCCCGGCTGTTTCCGCGGTTAAAGTAGATCTTGAGCAAACGCCTTCGCCCCGGCACCCCGCAATGCAGCCGACCGAACGCGTAGAAGACCATTGGCCGAATCAGCAGCTAGATCAACAAAAACTTGAAGTAAATATACTTCAACCGGATGATCAGGAAGTCTTACCTAAACCAAGGAAGAAAAAGAAATTTCTGCGAAGTGTTGCGACGCTCGCCGTCTTCCTCGCGTTATTTGCCGGAGCTTTGTTTGCGACTCACGCTTTTCTAAGAAACGCCGGAATCCTGCCCGATGTTGGGGGAATGTTCACGTCAAAGACCGGCCGCGCAAATACGGATATTAATCTTCGCCCGTCGCCGAATATAAACAACGAACCGATCGGGCTCGTCACAAAGGATTCCAAAGTCCGGATTGTCAAATCACAGAATAACTGGTATCAAGTTGATGTGATCGAACAGGGACGCCAACGCGATAACCAGCTTGAAACAAACCGCGGCTGGCTGAACGGAAAGTATGTGGATTTGGATTAACAGGATTTTTCAACGCAGAGACGCGGAGGAAATGGAAAATGGAAAGTGGGATTCCGACGTTCTTTTCTTTATTTTCCGTTATCAATTTTCCACTCTCAATTCGTTTTTCGTCCGCGTCTCTGCGTTTAAGCTTTCATTTCAAATGCGAGGCGGTAATTTAATTTGAGCGTACTAGATAAAGTCAGAAAATGGATTGACGGCGAATCGGCCGAAGGTGTTTTGGAAGACGCGGCCCGCGATGCGCAGGTAAAGCCGCGCAGCCAAGCCGAGGAATTTATCGTCAAGATAGCCCGCGCCGTCGAGGGCGTGATGCAGCGGGAAATGGTTCCGCTGCCACAGGGGAACCACCATAATTCCGAGCGAATACACCATCTTTCTCAGCGATGGCGACGATAAGGAATGGCAGGGCGTCAAACGACGCGGCCTCGAACAGGGGCTTTATCACATACTCGCCGAGCGGGCGAAAGAGATAGCCGGCAAGAAAAAGCTTGAGACAAAATCGTTCGTGATCGAACTGCGGGTTGACGGCACATTGGAAAAAGGCGAACTTCGCGTTCAGCACAGCTGGGAAGATTCGTCGAGCAATAAAACCGGCGCTCTATCGCGACCAAAGTCCGTGCCGCTTCCAGAACCGGCACCAAAACGCTCTACAGCGATCCCGACTAGCCCAAATTTTCGTACACGCGGCCCAAAAACGCCTGACTACACTCCGCCGTCACAAAGCAACGTCCCTAAAACGATCCCGCATGTGAGCATCGAACAGGCCGTCCCGCTCTCATCGGGCGAGCTTGAGGAGATGACAAACGTTCGAAAACGAGCGACCGAACTTTATCGTCTGGAGATCTGGCTAAACGGCGTGCGGCAAAACGTCGTACCGATATTTCAAAACGAGATCGCCATCGGCCGCGGCTCGAAATCCAAACCCGTCGACATTGCCCTCGCCGGTGATCCTGAGATAAGCCGCCGCCATCTGACCATAGAGACAGATGGAAACGGGAAGTATTGGGTAGTAAACGAAGGCCGCAACGCAGCCGCCATCAATAATTACGAGCTGCCACCCGGACAGCGAATCGGCCTGGAACCCGGGATGAATTTAGCGGTTTGCAGTTACATTCTGCGAGTGCAGCCGCGATAGTTTCCTAAGCTCCCCTCCTTTCGAAGGAGGGGTGGATGCCGCTTCGGCAGACGGGGTGGTTCTCTTATTTTGAAGTAGAGCATTTTTGCCTTCTGAAGGTGGAACCCCAAACGACTCCAACCTCACTGCTCCGAAAGTTCCCGCTCAATTTGCGGTAAAAACGTCCGCCTCAGCCGCTGTACCAGAGCCTGTGCCTCGCGAACGTTATAACCTGCATCCTGCAGATTGTTTTGGATCTGCTGCAATACCGGTTGAAGACTGCTTCGCTCAGCCTGCAGCGTCCGCCGCCTGTTTTCCTTGATCTCCGGCGTCTGCGTAGAACCCTCGAAGGCAACGCTTCTATCAAGACTTTGAGGATTCAAATCAAGTTCGATCTGGGCCAGCCGCGCCCGTATCTGGCTCTCCTTTTCAGCCATGTCGATTTGAAACTTCTGCAGCGTTGCAACCCGTTGTTCGTTCTGAATCAGAAGCTGCATGCCAACCACAAGTTTCTGCTGCTTTTCAGCCAATGACAGGCCTTCAACCTTCGCGAATTTATCCACGAATTCCTTAAATGTTTTTGTCAGCGTCTGGACCGAGGCGGCAATCCGCGCTACATCATAAGTCAAATTCGCGTTGGGATCGTACTGGTTTGGAATGTTATTCGACGGTTGCTGGGCGGCAGCCCCAAGCGTCGCCGCTAATGTCAGGATCGAAAGCATGCAGGATTTCAATTTCATGGCAGATATTCCTTTTTTCGGGTTTTTGACAGGACGATCTTAACACGGAATTCGCGAGGTTTTGTTGCAATGATTTTTTTTGCTGAAAAGGTTAGGGTTACGCCCTTTGGCCGGATTTTAATCGCGCTTTGTTCCTCTTTTTCCGTGGTTAAAGATTTACCACGGAACCGGAAGAACCAGAATGAACAAGAGGAAACAAAAGGAAAATTCAAGCGGTTTTTCGCTCACGTTACTTTTACCGCGAAGGACATTAGGTATTTTCGTAAAGTCGCTAAGGGCGGACGGAAGGTCGATGTCTGCGAAGCGATAACCAAGCGTTCCAACGATGCCCGGCTGACCACCGCATGCAGCGATACACGCGTGGATCAAGTGAGCTGTTGTTGTTTTTC
>JANNGV010000011.1:0-5436 GCA_031404055.1 Chloracidobacterium sp. | reverse complement strand
TTATATTTCACAATTCTCACGTCACATACCATTCTTGCGACCCTCGTCACGCCGTTCCTTCTTGTCACGCTTTGGCGAGGGCTTAAAGGCCGATTTGATGCCCACAAACGGCTCGCCCGGTTCGTTTATCCGGTCTGGCTTTATGTCTCGGCCACGGGTGTTGTCGTCTATCTGTTGCTTTATCAAATTTTTCCAGGCCGTTAACGAAAAAAATCACGATTAGATCTTGAAAACGAGCAGTGAACTGTGATAACCTAGCAATTGTTGAAAAGTTGATCACCGAAGTCTTTCGGACGATACGAAAGACGCGGGGGAACCAAACGTTTTACGGAATTCGAAACGCCTTCACGTTGGTAAAGGCGGAAATCGTAAGACAGGGGCGAAGCGGTAAATATAGCCGCAGGGATAATCTTTCGTTCCTAGCCCGTCAGCTAACCTCGTAGGTGTGGCAAAGAAGTTACTGCTATTTTGTGATTCAGTCGCGATTTTGTGTGTGCTTCGCGCTTCTGCTTCTCAACGTTTCAAGCAGACATCCGGACTTCTCAAAGAGAAAAAGTTCCGCGCTTCTCACGCGGAACTTTTTTTGTCTTTTGTTTAGAGTTCACGTTTCAGCGGGCTTACTTCTTATCCGTTCATGCGGATCAACGGCCCGATCTTCACCGTTTTTAGCGGGATTTTTTCGTTTTTATCGAACTTGATCCGCAGCGGCTCGCCATCCGTTTTGAGTTCGAAAGTCTCTGAACGCTTTGTAATCAAGACATTTTCCGTTCTCGAACCACTCTCCGTGACGATGTCAAGGTCCATCGGTAATCGATATGCCGTCGGCGTCAACTTATCGGTCTTTTGGGTCTGCTCAATCGTCAGCACAAACGTTTTTGCGGCGGCATCGTATGACTGTTTTACCTCCAGTTTTGGACTTCCAATCCCGTAAACCCACTGATCAAAAAACCAGTCGAGTTCTGTGTTCGCGGCTGCCTCCATCGCGGCCTGCAGATCGGTCGTCTCGACATTCGCAAACTTGTGCCGGTTAAGATATGCATTGACGCCGCTCCAGAACGCCTTATCGCCGATTTGCTCTCGCAGGGTATGGATTACCGCACCGCCTTTGTTATAGGTAGTAGCGGGACGGTCGAAAAGGGCGCTCACATTGTCGGCATTTCGATTAAACAGGCCGTTTCGCTTCGGGTTTACGGCGTCGTCGGTTAGAAAAATATCGGCGTCAGCAGCTATCTTTTGCAGATAGGCATCGCGTCCGTACATTTTTTCACGAAATGCCGCTTCCATGAATGTCGCAAATCCCTCATTCAGCCATAATTCCGCCCAGTTTCTACACGTAACAAGGTTGCCGAACCATGAATGGGCCGCTTCGTGCGAAACAAGGTCCTCGACCAAACTCGCTCCGAACGGGTTGTTTGCAAAAAAAACATCGGTGTCAGCAAGGGTTGTAGCGGTAATGTTCTCCATTCCGCTAAACTCCTGAAACCCGGCAACGATCGTCTGATCGTATTTATTAAACGGATAACTGATCCCGGTAAGCTCTTCAAAAATACGCAGAACATCCCGCGTTTTGCCAAATGCTTTTGGAACGATCCATTCCTTGCCGGGATACACGTAATAGCCCAGTGGAATTTCCTTATATTTATCAGCCCTCTTAGAATACTCGCCGATGACAAACGAGATTAGATAAGTCGAATGCGGAACATTCATGTTGAAATGCGAGGTTGTCGTTCCGTCCGTGTGTTGCTTCTGATCAATTAATTCGCCGTTACCAATGATCGTCTGGCCCTTTTCAGCCGTGATGAATTGTTCTGTAGTTGCTTTGTCGCTCGGAAAATCGAAGGAGGGAAACCAGTGCCGGGCTTCGTCCGGTTCGCCCTGCGTCCATATCTGCGGCCCGTGCGTTTGTATATTCCCTTGTTTGCCTTCAGGTACAAAGTAGACTCCTTTCTTCGGTGTGGCGAAGTGTTTAAACCTGATAGTAACTAATTCGCCCGCCGCATATGCCCGGTCGAGCGTAACAACGATCTTGTCGTCACCGGTTTTGTATTTGAGCTGCGTGCGGCCTTGCCCGAGCATTACAGATGTATAGGACAGGCCAACGGAATCAAGCGCGACCTCCCGAAGTCCGTCGTTCAGCGGTTTTAATTGAACAGCAGTGTCCCCGATCACCTTCTTTTTCGCACGGTCAAAACTAACCCGGAGCACGTAATGCTGCACGTCGAAGTTTGAGACCCGGTTAAAATCAGGCCTCGGGCCTTGTGCCTGGATTGTTAGAGAAAGGAATATTACCGCGAGAAACAGGGATAACTTGGATTTCATAGAACGCCTATCATTTTAAAGAGGCGGGTAAATTGCCCCGCCTCTTACTGATTTACGGTTTGAGGTATTTATCCAGCCAGCCAATCACATTTTGGTACCAAAATTCCGAATTTTGTGGCTTCAGAATCCAGTGACCTTCGTCCGGAAATATGATCAGTTTCGAATCAACGCCCTTTAGTTGCAAAGTGGTAAACAACTGCAAACTCTGATCTACAGGAACGCGGAAATCCGATTCACCGGCTGTCACTAGGGTCGGAGTATTGAAGCGGTTTGCGAATTTGTGCGGCGACCATTTTTGATAATTCACCGGGTTTTCCCACGGCATACCCTTAAATTCCCAGTTTACGAACCAGATTTCTTCGGTCGCTGTCGCCATGCTTTCAAGATTGTAGACGCCGGCGTGCGACACCAACGCCTTGAACTTGATCCGCGGGTCGTTGTTGTGGCCCAGGATCCAATCGACCATGTATCCGCCGTAGCTTGCACCGGCCGCGCCTATCCGCGTACGGTCGATAAACGGCCGCTTGATCACTTCGGCAACACCGGACTTGATATCGACAAAAGCCTTTCCGCCCCAATCAGCCGAAACGTCGTCGACAAATTTCTGCCCATAGCCAGTCGATCCGCGTTGATTAGGCATAAATACCACGTATCCGGCATTGGCAAAGATCTGCGGGTTCCATCGGTAGCCCCAATTGTCTCCCCATGCTCCTTGCGGGCCGCCGTGGATTAGAACCAGCAGCGGATACTTCCGGCTCGCGTCGAAGTTTGCCGGTTTGATCAGCCATCCGTGTATCGGAGCCTGCAAAGCTCCTTTCCAGTCAACCTCTTCTGTTTTAGCCAGGTTCAGAGCAGCATTTGCCCGCGTCAGGGCGGAAATACCTGTGCCATCCACATTTGCCCGCATTATCTCCGCCGGAGCTCCCATGGAGCTTGAAGCAAAGACGAGGGTCCTGCCGTCTTTCGCAACGCTGATACCGCTTGCATAAACGCCGCCTAAAACCTGTTTTACATGCGTCGCGACTCGCAGTCTAAAGTCCGGTTCGACCGGCACTGAGTAGATTGGCGAACGCCCACGGGTTCCGGCTGCAAAATAAATCATCTTGCCATCATCCGAAAGGGTCATTTCATCAACCTGCTGATCAAAGCCGCGGGTCAGTTCGACCGTCTCACCGTTTGACCGGTTGTAACGCATGATTCGCCAACGATCCGCCTCGAACGTCGCCATCGCCTGTGAACGCAACAGAATGTATTTCCCGTCTGGCGTGTAGACCGGTGCGGCATCATATCCTTTGTTTGCAGCGGTAATGTTACGGGCAGACCCACCGCTCAGAGCGATTGTGTAAACATCGCTATTCGTTGAGGTCGCTTCAACCTTGTCCGGATTTCGCAGAAAAGCGATCTCTTTTCCATCGGGCGAGAACGCGTAATCGACTCCGGTTGATGCCGCATAAGGCGGCGAATCGAAATCGCCGGGTGTCAGATCACGTGCAATCCCGCCATCTTTCGAGATCACGAACACGTGTGCTCGTTTACGGTCGCGCCATTCGTTCCAATGCTTGAACAATAGCCGCTCGGCGACCTTTGCCTTCACCTTGCTCGACTCGGCCTTGGCGTCTTCGGCCTTGTTACAGTCATCCGACGAACATTCTGGATAGACTTCCGAGCTGAACGCAATCCATTTGCCATCCGGCGACCAGACCGGATTGCCCGCACCGGTCGAGATCTTTGTCACTTGCTCTTTGTCATCGCCATCATTTTCCATCACCCAAATCTGTCCGCCGGAGGTGTATGCTATGTGATCGCCGTCCGGCGACCACCGGGGCGAACTGTGCGATGTCGTGCCATTGGTCAGCTGCTTTTGGTCGGAACCGTCTATTTTTACGCGATAGATGTGCGTGACAGTGCGGTTTTCCGACTTGTTCACGACGCCGACGGTATAGGCCACCCATTTGCCGTCCGGCGACAATTGCGGATCGCCAACCCGTTTGATATTAACGAGATCGTTAAACGAAAAGGGCGCCTGAGCAAATACGCCGACGGACGATGAACAAAGAAGTAGCAGGATAAAGATTTGTTTCATGGTTTTTTTCCTAATTGTCCGGGATGAAAAATCTGAAAACATTATCTCACAGAACTTTGGAAGATCGCATGGCTCGGCCAATATTCAAGCGTGCTTTAATGACGGTTAACGCTCTGACCTGGAGGTCAATTGTCTCGCTGGTATAAGCGTGAAGGTCGAACGGTTTGATGTAACCAGTTCGAACTGTTAATCTACTCGCTACTTCAGACTCTGGACTATCGACTGATTAAAACGATGAATCGACCGCCGCCGTATTTTCCTCAGAACCAATTGTCACCGCCATCGGATAAGCGGTACAAGCGTTTCAAGATCCTAGTCGGCATCGGTGTCGCCGCTCTTCTTGCTCTACTTATAGGTGCCGGTTTCGGAATCGTATACCTTTTCCGCTGGTTGTTCTAAAGGCTCCAGTTCCTAATGCATCTTTACGACAATAAACCGCGACCTGTTATCGGTTCGCGGCTATTTGATTGAGTCTTCAATTACCAGTATTGGTTTTTACTATTCTCGTTCGGCTTTATTCATCTTATTCGGTGGTCGGTATTAAATCCGCAACCACGGACTAAGATGAAGAATGCAAAAACCAAATAAACAAGTAGATGGCAGCTATTATCTCACCGAAACGCAGACGGTTAAATCCTACTTGTTTGCCTCTTTTTGCCTGGAAGCGTTAGCCTTCGCCTTGGCTCCTTCGATGGCGAGCTGCTTAGCTTGCGGCAGCAGCTCGATTGCCTTCAGGAGCTGATTGTCGTATTCATTCGAGACTTGCAGGGAAGTTTGCGAACCGAACGCCGCCGAAACCAGTTCCGATCTCAAAATGCGTTCGACAAAATCGCGTTCCTTATCGATCTGTGCCGGAGTGTATTTATACTTTTGGACGGCAAAGGCTTTGAACGATTGGAACAGAACGTCGGTGACCGGAAAATCAGTTGCGGTAATATCCCGCTCGAATACTATCGGCCGGTCAACCTTGTACGTCTCAAAACCTTTGATCTTTCCGTACGCGAGATCCATTGAAAAGGCGAATATCGGGTTGT
>JANNGV010000010.1:0-1981 GCA_031404055.1 Chloracidobacterium sp. | reverse complement strand
CCAGCCACATGAACGGGACCTGCGTGGCCTCGTCGATCGCGGTCTTCTTGTCGTCCGTCGCAAGGCTCACATAGGTGATCAGCTCTGCCAGGCCATGCTCGAGGGGCCGCGCCACGACCAAGTGCTCGATCCAGAAGCGTCCGCCCCCGCCATAAACCCGCGGCGGAACGGCGGCTGCATTGACTACTCTTGCCCAGACTTCATGCGGATTGGCCGCAAAAAGAGAAGCCGCACCGGCAAAAAGTGAAAAATAACCAAGCCGCGACAGCCAACTGGCCGCCGTTTCCGCATCTTGTATTTGGCGGCTTCGGAGAATATCCGAAGGTGTCGAATCCGTGAGTTTAACCTGCATTGTCTTTTCCTCCACTCAAAGGGCAAAATACCCTGACACTTGTTAACGCGACATTCGAAGGAAAACGGGTTCAAAATTTTTGCGTCAAAGAGATAAAGCGATTTGCAATAAAATTTTGAAATCGTTCGCCGATGACAAGGTAAAGGAGTTCGGAAAGAAAATCTTTCGGTTTCCCTGAAAGTTACCTTCCGTTTTTCTTCCGGGGCGGTCTAACGCTATTTTGTAGTAAAGAAAAGGGTTGTAGGAATGCGGTAATGGTGTGAAAGACTGCACAAATGCGAAACTAGCGGCTTATGCATTTTCGTGTGGTTATAATTGCCCTTGTTTCCTGCGGGTTTCTTCAATAAACCCACGCGAACGGAGATATTCGAGGATTTGCCGAGCGTTCTCGCTTGCCGTTGTGTTAACGGTATCGAGAGTCATTTCGGCCGCCTCGGGAACTTCATAAACGTCGTTAACGCCGGTAAAATCCTTGATCTCGCCCCGACGGGCCTTTGCATACATACCTTTCGAATCACGCCGCTCACATTCGTCCAGCGGAGTGTCCACAAATACCTCGGCGAAGTTGCCCTCCTGAAACATGAGGCGGACCTGATTGCGGCTTTGCCGATAAGGGCTGACGGCCGCGCAGATTGCGATGCCGCCGTGCCGGACGATCTCCGAGGCGACAAAACCGATTCGGTTTATGTTGATGTCGCGATCTTCCTTCGAGAAGCCGAGGCCCTTTGACAGATTGGTTCGTACCACGTCGCCATCGAGGGATGTCGCCTGCCGCCCTTCTTCCAGCAAAAGAGTCGTCAGTATCTCGGCGGTCGTCGATTTGCCCGAGCCACTAAGACCCGTAAACCAAATGCAGACGCCCTGCCGGTGCCGTGGCGGATAGGATGCCGAAAGAATTTCTGAAACCTCAGGCCGCGTGAACCACTCAGGCAGTTCTTTGCCGACGCTTAAAAAATCTTCACGGATCTGTGTTCCGGAAAGCGAGAATGTGTTGGCACCTTTCGGAATTTTGTCCACCTCTTCGTATTTACCGGCATCGGGCAGATACGCGAACTCTTTGAAGGCAAGTATCTTGACTCCGATCTCGGAGCTCAACTCCATCGCCAGATCCTGAGCGGCCGATGGTGCGTAAAATGGCTTTCCCTGTGAATCGGCGCCCGGACTGGCGTGATCGCGGCCGACGATAAAATGGCTGGCTCCGTAGTTTCGACGGATTATTGCATGCCATACTGCCTCGCGCGGCCCCGCCATTCTCATCGCCATCGGCAGCAGGGCAAGCAGGACCCGATCATTTGCGTAGGCAAGCTCGGTAACGGCCTTATACGTCCTGACACGGGTAAAATAATCAATATCGCCTTCCTTGGTCATTCCGACAACCGGTTGCAGCAGCAACGTTCCGTCGATCATCTCCAACGCCCGCTTTGTCATTATTTCGTGGGCGTAATGTATCGGGCGACGGACGACGGCGATCGACAGCGTCTCTTGCGTGAGATTCAGGACTTGGACAAGGGGCCGGAGGATTCGACCGGCCCATCGCCCTGACCCGGGTGGCTCACCCGCCCGGCGGACGGCGAACGGATTCGCCAGCGAGGAGATTCGAAAGTGGAATTGAAACTCGACGACACCCTC
>JANNGV010000009.1:0-8229 GCA_031404055.1 Chloracidobacterium sp. | reverse complement strand
CCTATCTCTGCAAAAACCAGATGATGGTCAAAAACTCCGGCGGCCAGCTCATCTACTCCGTGCAATTCCACCTCGAAAAATCCTTCGAAGACTGGTCAACAAACCCAACCCGCTGGGAACACCCCAACGAATCCCGCGACGGGCGGATATTGTTCGAGAATTTTCTAAAACTTGCTCTTACCCATAAATATTGATTTTTTTGCTTTTCGTCTAGATCATTACCGTTGATAACCACCAATCTGCCGGGTTATCACGGGTGTTGTCTGTAAGTAGGTCGATGAATTTATGCCCAATTCTGAATTTATGAGGATAGACCCTGAAAGATTGGCTTACTGGTATTTTCGGCTCAACGGTTTTCTTAACATTGTCAATTTTGTGGTTCATCCTGACGTTGGGCGAAGACAGCGAACCGACGCAGATATTTTGGGCGTAAGATTTCCTTACCGAGCGGAACTACTTGAAAACCCCATGTTTGATGATGAAGTTTTGATTCAAACGACAAATAAACCTTTAGTAGTTCTTGCTGAAGTAAAAACAAGTCGTTGCAGATTAAACGGACCTTGGACAGACCCACAACGAGAAAATATGCAACGCGTGTTACGAGCCGTCGGAGTTTTTCCGCAGGAAATCATTGAGCAAGTCGCGCAATCGTTATACCGCTCTGGTGTTTGGGAAAATGAAAATTATTTGATGACACTTGTTTGTCTTGGAGCCGAGGAATCTACCCAAGTTAAACAAGATTATCCGCAAGTTCCGCAGATTCTTTGGAACCACATTCTTGAGTTTATCTTTGAGCGATTCACATCTTACCGACGCCAGAAATCGGAACATCCACAGTGGGACGCGGAAGGTCGTAGATTGTATCTGCTTGCCTGCAAAGCCAGAGACAAGCAAGAGTTTATTGAAGGCGTTGACGTTGTTGTTCCAATTCGTCCGGTCAAGGAAATGCGGGGTCTGTTACGCGGGATTGACACGGAAATCGAACGTGAGGATGATAGGCTGTGAGCACGGCTAATGTTGTCGATTCTTCCGGCTGGCTCGAATACTTTGCGGACAGCGGCCGTGCTTCGCTGTTTGCCCCGGCGATCGAGGATACTGAAAACCTTGTCGTTCCGGTCATTTCGATTTACGAGGTCTTCAAAAAAGTTCTTCGAGAGCGTGGCGAAGATGATGCCCTTCAGGTGGCAAGTGCGAGTCAGGTCGGGCGGGTCGTCGATATGGATCGCGGGCTGGCTCTGGAAGCCGCTCGATATCTGCTGCCATTAGCGGACAGCATCATTTACGCGTCCGCCATGCGCTATGACGCAACGCTTTGGACCCAGGACGAAGATTTCATAGACCTTCCGGGCGTCCGTTTTTTTCCAAAATGATCGTCTCAGACTTATTTCAAACGATGGATAGATTGACCGCTCTGGCTTCCTTAACTGCGGAAAGTGGGATGCCTTGATCGAATGTTGCCAACCGTCCGCGATGCTTTGCCGACAGGGCCAGCAGATAGATATCAGTAAGTTGTCTCGATCCGTGAATGCGGTCTACCGCAAAGATTTTCTCATCACGCAGAGAAATCTCGTCCGGCCAGAATTCGTGATCGCTTTGGTTCGCAAATTCACGCAGTCTGCCAATTAAATCTCCGGGAGTGAATTTCGTTTTGCCGCTGTAGTTCGGATTAGACATAATGCGAACCACGCCGTTCTCCGTTAGTGGGCAACTTGCCCAGCCGCCTACGGTATTTGCCTCCCACCAATCATGCACCCGTTCGTGAAAAACATGATCGGGATCAAGCAGAGCTATGATTACATTTACATCCAAGAGCGCACGCATTCGCTAAATCCCCTCCGAATCCATCAAGTTCTGGATATGCTTTTCAGTTATCACTTCTCCTCTTGAGTGAAGTATCGGCACACCGCAGCGCGAAGCGGAAACCCGATCTTTCTTGGTCGATGGGCCGGCCAACCCGCACCGGGCCAATGTGGAGATAATTCTTCCAGCTGTGCTGCCCTCACGCCGGGCCATCTCCTTCGCCGCCTGCAACACATCGTCTTCTATATCTAAAGTTGTCCTCATGCTCTGATGTTAATACATCAGAGCATCACAAGTCAAGGTTTTGGGATTAATCAAAACAATTCTCCGGCACATTCTCTAGTGTATTTACCATCAGCATATCCACGACGGCGTTAAAATCGCCGCCGGATTCTTCGTAAACCTTTAGCTGTTCGTCGGCAGAGGTACCGCGTTCGAGGATGGTATGGATGTGCTCGATCTCTTTGCGCGAGTCGAGCGGGTCGACAACATCGTCGATAAAATCGAGAAGTTCGCGAATCAGGTCTCTCGCCGGAACCTCTTTTTGTTTGCCGAGATCAAGTAAATTGCCATCGAGCCCGTAGCGGATCGCGCGCCACTTATTTTCGAGGATCAGGCGGCGGTGATAGATGCGGAATCCTATGTTTCCTTCATTCAAAACCATAAGTTTCGCCACGATCGCCTGAAAAAGGGCCGCGATAGCAATCGTGTCGTCCACGCGCGTCGGAATGTCACAAATGCGAAATTCGAGCGTCGGGAACACGTAGTGCGGCCTAACATCCCACCAAATCTTCGAACCGTTCTGGATACAGTTCATTTTTACGAGGAGGTCAACATAGGCCTGATATTGCTGGTACGATTCAAATGTATCGGGAATTTCGGTTCGCGGAAATTTCTTAAAAACCTCGCTACGATATGATTTCAATCCGGTGTTGAACCCGAGCCAGAACGGAGACGAGGTCGTCAATGCCAGAATGTGAGGCAGAAAATACCTGGCAGCATTCATAACCTGGATGCGTTTCTCGAGATCGGGGATTCCAACGTGGACGTGCAAGCCAAAAATAAGCAAACTGCGGGCGACCATCTGCAACTCGTCGACCAGTAGCTTATAGCGGTCACCGTCGTAAATCTCTTGCTCCGACCATTTAGAGAACGGATGCGTCGAAGCAGCAACGATCGCCATGTCCTTTTTCCGGGCGAGACCCGAAATGATGCAGCGTAACTTTGTAAGATCTTCGCGGGCTTCCTGGATGTTCGCGCAAACCCCGGTGCCAACCTCGATCATCGACTGGATCATCTCGGGCTTTATCTTCTCGCCTAAAAGCAGCTTGCCTTCTTCCAGAATTTCCGAAACGTGCGATTTCAGTTCCCTTGTCGTCGGGTCTACGATCTGGAACTCTTCCTCGATGCCGAGCGTAAATTGGTCAAACATAGGTTTATTTGGAATGGGCGCTTCTAAAATGAAAATAGACTTAACCTGAATCAACGTCAGCACTCAGAAGATCAATGCTCCCTCACAATCAACATCGAATAAAATTCAACAAAGTTGCGGTGGCGGGGTGTGGTTCGGATTCAAATTAAAATTCATTCTAACTTAATTTTTAAATTTCACATAAATTTTTTCATTAGTCGAATTCGGTAGGTTTAGAAGTTTGTAGGTGGTTGTCTGTTTTTCCTTCGTGTTCATCTTATTCTTCTTTTTCTGTGGTTAAAAGCTTAAACCACGGACGAAGAGGAACAGGAAGGAATAAAAAAGCTCGAAAAAAGAGTAGAACCAAACTCGTCGCTCAAACTGACCCAATGCCTCATCAGCCAGTCTAAGGCTTGCTCATCTCTTTCGCCGTTTTAAGAAATGCTTCGGCTGCGTGCGAAAGCACGGAGTTGCGCCGGTAAACGATATTGAGCTTTCGTTCGAACTTCATCTCGGACACAGGCAACCCGGCAAGCTGCCCGTTTGCGATCTCGACTCTCGCGGTCAATCTCGGTACGAGGGCGACGCCGATCCCGGTTTCGACTAGCCTTTTGATAGCTTCGAGCGATGGCAGCTCAACCGCAATGTTTAACGTCGTGTTGTTCTTTTCAAAGGCTTCGATAACCTTGTGCCTATAGGGCGAGACGGCGTTGTGAGCAATAAATATCTCATCGCCAAGCTCCTTTATCGAGACCGATTTGCGTGACGCGAACGAATGGGTTGGAGCAACGATCAGGAGCAGCTCGTCGGTAAGGATCGAAACGGATCTCAGCGAATCGTCGTTCGGCTTAAACGAGATAACGCCCAATTCGACTTCTCTAGCGGTTATCTCCTTCGGAATCCGGCTCGCCACGCCGCGTTGAACCTCGATTTTGATATTAGGGTGGAGTTGGCGAAATTCCCGAATAACCGGCAACAGGCAGAAAACGGTGTGCTCGTTAGCGGAGATCGTCACTTTTCCCTTGTGCAGCCCTCGTAGCTCCTTGATCGCATTACTTGCCGTCTGCCGCAAATTCAGCATCTGGCGTGCATAACCAACCAAAACTTCGCCCGCAAACGTAAGCGTCCCGTCCTTTGAAGAACGATCGAACAGCGTTTCACCGATCTCGGCCTCGAGCCGCCGGATGGACTGGCTGACGGCCGGCTGCGTCCGCTCAAGTATTTCCGCCGCCCGCGAAAAGCTTTTTTCGCGGGCAACCGTCACTAAAACTTCAAGCTGATTGATGTCCATAGGTTTCGGGTCAGTAAAACTAAGGCTAATACGAGCATAACATTTATTCTAAACGATGATCTGCATATTACAACATGTTATGCAAAAAATGAAAATATAACGTTGACTTTCACCTTTTCGGCAATATAAGATTGCGGATCGAGGTGCTGTATCGACCACATAGCCCATTTTTTTACTGACGGAGAGTTTATGAAATCTGAAAAGATCGCAATTTTCGACACAACGCTGCGTGACGGTGAACAGTCGCCTGGCTGCTCGATGTATCTTGAGGAAAAAACGAGGATGGCCCGGCAGTTGGAACTGTTGGGCGTCGATGTCATCGAAGCGGGATTTCCCATCGCATCCGAGGGCGATTTTCAGGCGGTTCGGGCAGTTTCGGCCGAGTGCCGGAATGCGACCATCGCCGCGCTTGCCAGAACGGTCGGTGATGACATTTATCGGGCGGCGGATGCTCTAAAGGGTGCGAATAGATCACGAATACATACCTTCGTTGCAACATCGGACATCCATCTGCAGTACAAGCTTAGAAAAACACGGGCCGAGGTTTTGCGGATGGCCGGAGAAGCCGTCCGGCTGGCATGCGAATTGGCGGACGAAGTCGAATTCTCGGCCGAAGACGCGACCCGAAGCGATATCGATTTTATCTGTGAGGTGCTCAGCGTAGCCGTTGCCGAAGGTGCGACGATCCTGAATATACCGGACACGGTCGGGTACACACTCCCGACGGAATACGCAAATCTCGTCAGGACGGTAAAGGAACGCGTAGTCGGTGATAAGGACGTAACGATCAGCGTTCATTGCCATAATGATCTTGGCCTGGCGGTCGCAAACAGCCTCGCGGCGATAGAAGCCGGGGCCAGGCAAGTGGAATGTACAATAAACGGCATCGGCGAACGAGCCGGAAATGCTTCGCTCGAAGAAGTGATAATGGCCTGTGCGGTCAGAGCCGATAAGATCCCGTACTATAATAATATCGATACGACACAGCTCTATCCGGCCAGCGAGCTCCTGACATCTATCATCAGCTTTGGCGTTCAGCCGAACAAGGCAATTGTTGGCCGCAACGCATTTGCACATGAAGCAGGTATTCATCAGCACGGTGTTTTGAGCAATCCGCTATGCTACGAGATAATGACGCCCGAATCGGTCGGTATTTCGAAGAACGACATCGTGCTAGGAAAACATTCTGGACGGCACGCATTGTCCTCGCGATATGAAGAGATGGGTTTTAGCTTCGACCCGCAGGAAATATCGGAAATCTATTCGCGCTTTGTCACGCTTGCCGACCGCAAGAAGAATATTTACGATCAGGATCTGCTCGGCATAGTTAACGACCGGAATTTGGCCGTGCTCGCAGCTTAGTTATGAAAATCACAGTATTACCCGGCGACGGGATCGGAGTTGAAGTAACCCGCGAAGCGGTACGCGTACTTAAGGACGTCGCCGGAGCATTCGATCTCGCGATAGAAACCGAAGAGCACCTTATCGGCGGAGCCGCGATCCGCGAAGCAGGTTCGCCTTTGCCCGAGATGACCCTCAACTCATGCTTGAGCAGCGACGCGGTACTGCTCGGAGCGGTCGGCTCGCCCGAGTTTGACGATCTGCTGCCTGAACATCGACCCGAAAAAGGGTTGCTGGCACTCCGGCAAGCATTGGGCGGCTTTGCCAATTTGCGGCCGTCAAAAGCAATTCCCGCACTGATCGATTCTTCGCCATTGCGTCCCGAGGTGTTTGCCGGAACCGACCTTTTGATAGTCCGCGAACTTCTCGGCGGCCTGTATTTCGGCACCCCGCGAGCTTTTAATACCGATCGAACTGAAGCCTTTAATACAATGCGTTACTCGGTTTCCGAGGTTGAAAGGGTCGCCCGTGTTGCCTTTCAATCGGCTTTAGCGAGGCGGCGGAAAGTCACGTCGGTTGATAAAGCCAATGTTTTGGAAGCCTCGCAGTTATGGAGGGAAACCGTAATTCGCATTGCGGCCGAATTTCCGACCGTCGAATTAGATCATCTCTTTGTCGATGCGTGTGCGATGCATTTGGTCACGAACCCGACGCGGTTTGACGTCATTTTAACCGAAAATCTTTTTGGGGACATTCTTTCCGACGAAGCCGCCGTTCTGACCGGATCGCTTGGCATGCTGGCATCGGCAACAATTGGGTCCGACATAGGATTGTATGAGCCGGTCCACGGCTCCGCGCCCGAGATCGCCGGAAAGAATGTTGCGAATCCGCTTGGGGCAATAGCTTCGGCGGCAATGCTTTTGCGGTATTCGGCGAAGAATGATCTTGCCGCCGCCGCCATCGAGAATGCGATTGCGAAAGTCCTCGATGAAGGTTATCGAACTGCCGACATTGCTTCTAAAGATTACCCGAAAATAATTTCGACAACCGAAATTGGCGCTCTTGTCAGCGGCTACGCGGTAGAGACTGCTAACCTCAGCCAGGCATTTCACGCCGCTTAAGAGCTTGTGCATTCTCCTGCTTCGTTCGTGATTTGTTCCTCTTCTTCCGTCGTCTGCCTTTTTAACCACGGAGCAAGAAGAACAGCAGTAGAGAATAGAACTGTTCGGATGAAAACGCTTTACGATAAAATTTGGGAAACGCATCTCGTCCACGAAGAGGCCGATAAACCTTCGCTTCTTTACATCGATCTGCACCTGATTCACGAAGTAACTTCGCCGCAGGCGTTTGAAGGCTTGCGGCTGAAGAGCCGAGTGGTTCGCCGCCCGGATCTAACGTTTGCAACGATCGATCACGCTATTCCGACAAAGAACCGGCATCTCCCGTTCAAAGACCCGATCGCCGCTCAGCAGGTCGAGACATTAAGGACGAATTGCAAAGAATTCGGCGTTAAACTCTATGATCTGGACGCAATCGAGCAAGGAATAATCCACGTTTTCGGGCCGGAGCAGGGCTTAACACAGCCGGGAATGACGATAGTTTGCGGTGATTCGCACACCTCAACTCACGGAGCGTTCGGTGCATTGGCCTTCGGAATCGGCACCAGCGAAGTCGAGCACGTTCTTGCTACACAGAGCCTGCAGCAGAAAAAATCAAAGAATTTTCGCATCAATGTCGAAGGCGATATTCCCTTCGGTGTTACGTCAAAGGATGTGATTCTGGCGATAATTAACCGAATCGGGACCGATGGCGGCAACGGTCATGTGATCGAATACAGCGGATCGGCGATCACAGATATGTCGATGGAGAGCCGAATGACCGTCTGCAACATGAGCATCGAAGCGGGCGCAAAAGCCGGGCTGATCGCACCGGATGAGACAACTTTTGGGTATCTCAAAGGCCGACGCTTTTCGCCGGCGGGTGAAAACTGGAACGAAGCGGTTGAGGCGTGGAGCAAGCTTCCGAGCGATGCCGGAGCATTTTTTGACAAAACTATTGAGGTCGATGCCGCTGCGATCGAGCCTTTTGTGACGTGGGGAACTTCGCCGGGAATGTCGGCCCCGATAACAAAGCAGGTACCTGATATCTCGGATTCTAGCTATGAAAACGAGCGTAAATCGTACGAGCGTGCTCTCGAATATATGGCGCCCATGGACTCGACCGGCTCCCTGGAGAAACCAACGACTTCGACCCGATAGTGGCCCTGTCGCCGGAGTTCAGCCAGCGCGTGGGCCGGCTCCCAATCGGCGAAGCCCGGCACCGCCAGGAGATACACCGCTTGCTCAGGCGAGGGGCACCTTCCTGTCAGTCAGGCGAGCCGGCATGG
>JANNGV010000008.1:0-1913 GCA_031404055.1 Chloracidobacterium sp. | reverse complement strand
CATGCTTTCGATTACATAGGCATTCGTGAATAAGACCAAACATGGCCAGACTTAATCTGGTCGCCAACGGCGACAAACATTAAAGCCTAGGGTGGAGCCAAGGCGTAACCCTAGGAAATGATGGTAAGGGATTCCGACGCTGAAGGCGTCGAACAGTTTCGGGTTGATGTTCGTCCCCTTCAGGGACGCTATAAACTCGTAAAGGCTGCCTAGGGTTCCATTTGCTTCGCTCATTGCACCCTAGGCTTTAATATTGGTCACCTTCGGCGACAAGATACCGAAATTTTTCCGAACTAAACCATTTAAGATGTCGTAAAATACTTTCGAAGATGGTTAATAAATTCGACACAAATCCGCTTGATCCCGATTTTCCGGAAACAGCAAAGGCTCAAACGGCCTCGGTTTCGGGGTATACCGCACCGCCGAGAACGCCGTTCAAGACGGCGGAGTTTCCGTCGGCGCCGCCGAGCATAACCGAAGAGGAGACACGCCGTTTTAAGGAATCAGACTTCAACGCCTACGCGTTTCAGGGCGGCCACGCACCGGCGTTGTATCCGACAACCAACTTGGCCGGCATGAACCGCGCGTCGAACAGGAAGGTCGCAAAGACGGGCGTGCCTGAAAAATTGCTTATCGGCCTGCCTTATTTGCCTTATGCTGGCTTGGCGGCTGGGTTGATCCTTCTGTTGATTATTCCAAAAGAAGAGACGAAGGTGCGTTTTCATGCAGCTCAAGGATTGGCGGCGCATGTCGCGATTTGGATTATTTCGGCGGCATTAAGTTTTGGAGGTGGGTTTGCGGAGACTGCGGGTGACATCTTTTCTTTGGTAACAGCGATCATGCTGATCGTTTTCGCGATCAAAGCCTGGAAAGGCAAGCCGGTGCATATCGAAACAGTGGACGATCTGACTAACTGGCTTGAAGAAAAGATTGGGCCGGTAAAATCTTAATCTGCCTATGTTTTGTCCAAACTGCGGAAAGACCGCAAATCAAAAGCTAAAATATTGCAATGGCTGCGGCGAGCGATTGTCCAAGGCGGCCGAGATCGATAAAGACGGCATGCCGGGCAAAATGCTAGACAACATTTTGACGACGCTTTTTCTGGTCGTGATGTTCGGGTTGGGAATTTTGGTCGGCCTTGTCGCCGTGCTTTTGGGCAATAACGTCGAGCCGAAGTTTGTGATGTTGATCGCGATCGTTTATTTGGGAGCGGTTTTCGGCATATGCTATACATTATTGTCCCAGGTGCCAAAGCTGATCGATGCAAAACTTAAATCATCGGCGGCCTCGCATGAATCCCATGAATCAATAGTGCAGCCGCCTCAACTTCAACCCCTGACGACCGCCCAACTTGAAGAATACCGCCAGCCTGTGATGAGTGTCACAGATCATACGACAAAGACTCTTGATAAAGTGCCGCTAAAGGGCAGCATTCCTTAAAGGCTCTCTGCCTCGATCAATTCCGGTTTTTCACGCCGCAATTTTAGAAGCGCCGTAAATACGAGATAAATCGCTAAACAGATCAGCAGCAAGGACGCAATGCCGTTGACCAGCTTGATATCAAAACCGGTTGAGGTCGAAAGATTTCCGTAAACCATCAAGCCGAGTGCCCAAAGCGTTATGACGAGCACGAAAAGCATCGGAAGAAGCGTGAACGCGATTCGCTTGCGGGCCTGATGCAGCCAGACCGTTATCGAAAGCAGCGTCAACGCCGCAAGCAGTTGATTCGAGGCCCCGAAAAGCGTCCAGAAATCGAGGTACGAGCCGGGTTTGGCGAAAAAGATAAGCACGAATGGTATTGCTACGGTTCCAAGCGTGCCGACTATTGCACCGACGCGGCCCGAAATTCCGCAAAGCTCCTGAACGATGTAACGGCCGAGCCGCATGGAAACATCGAGTGTATCGAACACAAA
>JANNGV010000007.1:0-14665 GCA_031404055.1 Chloracidobacterium sp. | reverse complement strand
GGCGTTCGTCCCTTCTTTAGAGTATCGGAAAAAATATCCGCTTGCCAACAGAACAGGCATTTCGTTGCGATCCACTCCGTAGGTCAGGTATGTGGTGCGGTCGACCGTCGCCCGCATTATCGAACCGGGCAGGGCCTCGGGAACCTTGTTAGCATTGGCGGATGGCGACGCGATGGGCGGAAGGCTCTGCGCAATGCCTTCGGTCCGGTCGGTTGGCGGTTCAACGGGCTCTTCCACTTTTACGCCTGGCTTTGGTGTCGGCGTGGGTGAGGCCGAGGCATCCTTTTTATCGTCGTCGGATTTACCTTTCTCTTCGTCATCGTCGCTTCCCACCAGTTTTGTCGAGGTCAGGCCGACGTCCTTTAGCGCAGCAAATACGGACGCCCCGCTTATCGTAACGATCGTCCCACCGCCCGACGCGAATTCCTTCAATGTGGATACGCCGCCTGCTCCGAACGAACTCATGTAACGCCCGGCTGAGCCTTCGGGGATGATAAGTACGTTGTAGTCTTTCAGCCCGCCTCCGCGGATTGTCGGAATCGTCATCGGCGTGAACTTGACGCCGTGTTTATCAAACGTCCACCAGATCGCGCCATACGATTCCTGCGTCACGCCCTCATCGGCGGCGATCGCGATCTTCGGCTGACGCAGGCTTATCACAGCCTCGCCGCCAACACTCGTGTCACCCTCCTCCGAATAGCCGGAATTAATGGCGGTCACATTTACGCCCATCTCAGCGGCGAATCTCGATAATGTTTCGTGGACGGTCGCCGGATTGCGCGATACACGCACGACGAACGTGCCGGCCTTCCAATTTCTGCCTCCGGCGTTCAATGGCCTGGTCGCGACCGCAACTTTAAATCCGTTCTGTAGCAAACGCATCACCATCGCGCTTGTCGAATCGGTTTCGTAGGGAATGACGTACGAGATGGCTGCACGTCCAGACACGCTGCCGCGCCTGGCGTTCTCGAGATATGCGGCATCGACCATCGATCCCGCAACACTAGACGTCTCTTCGGTCCAATACGCGTCTACGCCGAACGATAGCGGCAGCGACCATGCCGTGATGTCATAGAAGCCATAATCTTCTTTCGGCTGCCCTTTGCCGCGCATTTGATTACGCTTGAAGCGGGCCATATTGTCGTCGACGAACGCTTTATCTTGGGGCGTATCTTGTTCGAGGATCGCCTTTATGAAGATCCGCTGGGGCTGGTCCAAATCGATTATGTATGAACCGGCAGGGAAGGTTTTGGACAGGGCCTTTGCGTCCTTCTCCATATATGTGTGGGCTGTCGACGATGTGAACGAGGACGAAGCCGCCTTGACCTCGATATTCGAAAGCCGGAGGACCTCGATCATTTCGGCAGCCTTAACGCGGTCGCTGGTCGGATCTATGACGACGCGCTTCATTTTTGCACGTGCGTGATCCGCCATTCCTTTTGCACGGAATTCGTAAAAATCCTTTATCCGCTCGACCTTGTTCTTAGCGTTCGTTTCGAGCGTGGTCATCGACGCGACGTAATGCTTGGCGATAGAAGAGCGAAAAGTGACGATTGTTCCGTCTTCGCGTGTCCAGTTCAGTCCTTTCGGTCCGCCGCCGTCGGTTTCGTAAGTCATGCCCGTGGCGCCGTTTAGTGACGGATACATGTCCCAGTATCCAGGAAAAAACGCATCGAAAACATCACGAATATAGTAGTCCCAATTGTTCCAGTCGAAGGCGGCGGCATTTGCCCGTCCGTATCGATCTTCCCATTTCGCCGTCACCGGCTGCGGCAGGTTTGGGTTTGTCGGCAGGCCCGTCGGCGGGAAGAAATACTGCGAAGGCTGGCCGTGATGGTCGACCGCGAGCTGCGGATTCCATTCCATATACGCCTTCTGCATATTGCGCGATTCTTTTTGTGTAAACGCCAGCGTGTCGCGGTTTAGATTAAAACGGTAATGATTGACGCGCCCCCAAATGGCCCACGGCTCGCGGTGCTCGATGGCATTACGGTCCGGGCTACCAACAGCTATGGAATTATACCAAGTAGCGAACCGCTCATGGCCGTCCGGGTTTTCGCCCGTTACCACCAGAACGACCGTGTTCTTTAATATTTCGAGCGTCGCCGGATCGTTTGAAGCCGCAAGCTGATAAATGACCTGCATCATCGTCTCGAACGACGACGATTCGTTTCCGTGAATGGTATAAGCCATCCAGGCGATCGTTGGAGTGTTTTGAGCGATCGCCGCCGCTTCCGTCGCGGATGTTTTGCGCGGATCTGTCAGCCTTGCGATATTGGCTCGTATTTCGTCGATGCGGGCGATATTCTCAGGCGCCGATATCGCCACTACATGCTGCATCCGATACTCATTCGTCGTTCCGATGTCGTAAACCTTAACGCGGTCCGGTGCCGCTTTGGCTATGTCGTCCACAACCTTTTCCATCTGGGCATAAGTTGTGTGATGATCGCCGACATCGAAGCGAAGGCTGGCCTGCGGCCGCGGTACGTTTGGCCGATAATCGCCGCGCGTGTAAAAATCGAACTTCGGCTCGGTCTGCGAAAATACGACGACGACACTCAGTAGAATGTATGCAGAAATGACCAGTGTTTTGTTTTTCATTTGCGGAACAATAGAGTGAGATAAATCAAGTTTCGTTTCTAACCATAAAATACTAAACTGAAAAGACTTGTTCGCACAAATGAAATGGAAAGGTTTAATCCAGAGACGGTTTGCCCCAGGTGCGGTCACCGCAAATTGAAAACGTGGAACGATTTGTCGGAAGACGAAAAGATAATAGCCAAGCGAGTTACCGATGCCGAGGACTTTTCAATCAAAGACCTAAAGTTGATGACGTTCTGCGTTCGCTGTTGGAATATAAAGTTCCCGCAGAAGGCTACGCTTGCGTGAGGGAATGATCAGAGGTAGCGGCCCAGCCAGGCGACCGCATCTTCCATGTTGTCGAAAACATGTGACCGCAGGCCCGCGTTTTCCGCCATTGTCACGCCTATCTTTGTGGGATCGATCAGGTCGCGATTTGCGACAAGTGCAACGGCTACCTCCTTACCGGCGGCTTTTGCCCAGTCATGCGTGTACCAGAACTTGTCCGCGATCGATGGATTTTTAAGCCCAATGACGCCGCGCACGTCGACGATGAGACCACGAATGTTCTTCGACCTGCAATATTCGATCGTGCGGGTGACGAATTCTATACCCGCTTGAAGTTGAATGGCTCCCTCCGGAGCAAATACGGCGTAACCGTGATCGAAAGTCACGCTTTCGAGTATCGATTCCTCTGTGATCGTAGATGTAATCATATCTATTTGCAGGAACGAAGAGATTATTTCAACCTTAAAACAGAGCCATTATAAACCTCGGTGTGACCAAATGCACCAATTCTGGACGATTATTTTACGTTCGCTCTCACAGTGATCGTCAACAGGATGTTTTTCTTGCTTTTCCTCGTAGTTCACGTTAATTAAAAAGCACCGCTTTGCGAGCGATGCTTTTTTCTGACTTAGACGTGCCGTACATCACAATGTCTAGGGCGTCATGTTCACGCCGAAGTCGAAGAATTTGGCTCCGACGCCGGCGCTCGTGTTCGAGTTGCCGGAGTTTACGAGATAAAAGCCATACTCGCCCTTCTTGAGATCGGCCGCCGGTGTGATCTTAAATATCCCGTTGCCTATGTCTTCGGTTTTGAACTGTACGACGTATTCATCGGACAACCCGCCTTTAGCTCCGAAAGCATTTGCCTTTCCGATCGTAACTTCACGATTGTCGCTTCGTTGATTGAAACGAACGAGCGTAAATTCCTTCGGGTCCGAAGGCACGCCGCTTGCCGTGTTCAGTCCGCCGCTAGTAATATCGAGATAAAAATAGAAGGTTGGCATCGCGGCCTGAAGCTGCAGATCGGCGTTGCGTCCCGGCAGATTGCTTTTGATCTTTACTTTTCCGATGCCATAGGTCAGCGACGAAGTGAACATTCCGCCCGTCCGGTTTTGGGCCGAGACGTTTGCCTTCAGAGCGGTCATTTTTCTCACGCCGTCTTTCTCCTCATAAAGATAGATGCCGTAATTGTGCTTCGACATCGGATCGTTCGGGTCGCCCAATACTCCCGGACTTGCCGCCCCGGTCGAATTGGCCGGTGCAGTCGAGCTAATGGATTTGCCGCTTTTTGCTTCGAGCATGGCACCGACGATGTCGTCTGAAACTCCGGCCTGTTTCAACTTGATGAGCGAATCCGTTGAGAGGTCAAAGTTCGTCTTGGACGTGCGAATCTTGCCGACTATCAATGTCGGGTTAAGGCCCGCCTTAGACAGGCTGATGACTTCGTCGTTCGTCATCGTATCCTGGGCTTTGACCGTTACGGCCGAGGCGGCAAACATCACGGCGGCCAACAAACAAATTATAAGCAAGTGTGGGTTTTTCATTTCAAATCTCTCCCGATAGCTGTCTGTAAAATCTTTCCTTCTAAATTCCAAATTGTAATTCTTAATTGTTTTTCGCAAAAAGCACTATCACTTACAAAGATTAATTTACAATTTTGAATTCCTTTCGAAAGTGACGGTGATCCGATCGAATATTTGCTAACGCCGTGAGTAACTTTCCTTTGCTCGAATGATCAGATCGGGGCGGTAGACGCGAACCCGGATATTGACGGTCGCTTCGCTTTTTCGTTCGCCGTTTGGATAATAACCCAAACTGTATATTTTGCGAAGCTCATTTGCGATATTCGCAAAGGCTTGATCAAGGTTTGTCGTCGAGTTTACATTATATAAACGCCCGCCAGTGTCCTTCGCGACCGACTGCAAAAATTCCTTCGCCGCCGCGTAATCTTCTTCACGCTCGCCTTTTCCGGGCCGAGTATCGACTGAGTAAGGCTTGTCGTTGTCGTCGTATTGGATAGGGGCGGAAGTCCGTCTGCTCTTTTGAACATCGTCGTACGTGTTATACCTGATCGGATAGATCAGCACATCCGATTCCGAAACGTCCTTGCCGACCGTCGCCGCCGTCTCAAAAACACTGGTCGTGTCCACCCCGTCGCTGAGCAGAACTATCGCCTTTCGGCCAGGAACGCGGGCAAGTTGCTGGTTCAGCACCATATCCAGCGTTAAATAAAGGCCGGTGCCCGATTCTATCCGAGCGCCTTCGATGGCGTAATTCAGGATCTTGCGATCGCTCGTCGCCTCACAAAGCACGATTGGCTTTGCGGCAAACGACACGACCGTTACTTTGTCGCCGGGCCGCAGTTGAGCAATAAATTTCTTGGCCGCGTCCTGTATATCGGCCAGCTTAAAGACGCTCGAATAACTCATGTCGAGGATAAGAGCGACAGTAAACGGCTGTTCGACATCCGAGAAGTAAGCGATCTCCTTTTCGACGCCGTTCTCTATTATCTTGAATTCTTCCTGTTTAAGATTCGACAGCGGGCGCCCGCGTTTATCGGTTATGCGCACCGGAATCGTCACCAGATCGGTTTCCACGCGGATCACGCCTTCTTCCGCGGGCTCCGGCAATTTCTCCTGTGCTGCAACGACGACCGCCGACTTGGCCTTTGTTATAGTTCTTGCGCCTTCATTCCGTGCGGCGCTTTCCGAATAGCCCTTCGTTCGGCCTGATTGGGCCGAAGCCGAAATGAGCATCGAAACGATGATAAAGCTGATCAAAAACAACTGCGGCATACCAACGGAAATTATACTTCGATTCTTCAATCACGGAAGCAAAAAATACCCGACCGTTCGCATATATCTCCGGTATTAAGTTTACCAATGATTTTTTCCTTGCTGTTCCGTTGCCGTAAGTTTTATTTTTGGTTGAAGTTAAATCCTAACCACGGATCAAAATTAACAAGAAAGAAATATTTTACCTTGACGCAATTCCCGACACCGCGCTAAGGCTTTTGGCAATGTTTCGTGCGAGGTTTTCGGCGAGCGATCCCCAGGACGTCGTTTCGCCGGCCGCGAGAACCGCACCGCTGCGGCGGTCGTAGATGCGGAAGGCGTAACGGTGCGTGATCAGTGAGCCGTGAACGAAGCCGATCTCGACATACAGGTCTGCCGAATCCTTGTAACGCGTAATCGTCAGGTTCAGGGATTTGAACTCCGGGCGTTTTATCATCTCCTTTTCAAGGGCCTGCTGCGACGGTTGGATGGAAGACTTTTGGAAGGCGATCGTCTTTGCCGTCGCGAGCAGGTCTTTTTTTGCGGGCGGCGCGTCGGGCGTGGATGTAAAAGTGTTTGGCGTGGAACGGCTCTCGGAATAAGCGGGCACATTGCCGGGCTTTTCGTTCGGCGGAAGAATTTCCTGGCGATCGATCATCGCCGTTATCACATTGTCGGCGATATTTGCTTTTTTCAGCCCGATCAGTCCGGCTGCGGACACATCGAATTTCGTGTTCGAAGTGCGTATCTTTCGCAAAACGATCTCCGGCGAGAGTCCGGCCGTTGCCATCTCTACAACGTCCGCGTTCGTCAGAGTCTCCGGCTGAGTAAAAGAAGTCATCGCGGCAAATGAGACGATAAAAATGGTGAGGATCAGCTTTAACATATTGTAGATTGGTCGGTGGAAGTTTGTTTCTTGATCAACCTCAATAAGAACAGCTTTTCGCGGCGTTTGGACTGCGGTTGTGACACTTTCGTTAACTGTCACGTAAGCCCGGGATGTCCTAATAACGGTTAAAGCCATGTTAAAGCCTGTAATCGCGCAATGCTCTAGAGCTTTAGCGCAATGTTATAAGGGCCTCGCGCAATGTAACGAAGCTTTCGCGCATTGATCGCACGGCCTGGCCGTTCGGGAGGCCGGTCGCTACCGCTCGCGGTTCTGACAGGAGAAATGGGTTGGTCGTCACCGCTTGCGGTTTTGACAATTTGGCTAATCTGGGAAGATGTTGTCGAAGGCGGAGCGGATGTTCAGGCGGTGGATGGTCAGCATTTCTAAAAGATCTGTTGCAGAAGCGATATGCATTCTTGCGGCGATGCGTTCGAGGGCAGATTGGTTCGCACGCGGGAGACGAGAGACGCGGCCGATCATCAGACGGATGTTGTGATCCAGCTCCGACAGGAACGCGTAGCCCTCGTTAAGGCTGTTGAATTCGTCGGTTGAAAGCGAACCGTCGGCGTGAAATTCTCCGAGCCTGGCAACTGTTGAGCGGTTGAAGGCATTCTCGAGAGTTCTGGCGCGAAGATGGAGGTAACGGACGACGAAATAGACATCGAGCAAGCCTCCGGCACCGAATTTGATGTCAATATCTTTACCGCCGCGCTCGGAGGAATGCCGCTCTTCAAGCTTTAGCCGGATGCGTTTTGATTCCAGGCGAAGGTCGTCGGGTTTTTCGCGGCCGGCCCGGCGGCGGATCGCATTGCCAATCTCGTTCTCCGCGGTTTTCGCAAGATCGATGTCGCCGGAAACAGCACGGACCTGAACATACGCGAGCATTTCCCAGATCGACGCTTCGCGTTCGATATATTCGATGAATGCTCCCTTTGTAGATATGCTCGGCCCGTTCTTGCCGTGGGGCCGCAGGCGAAGATCGACACGATACAGATTGCCGTCACGCGTCATGCTGGAGAGTATGTTGACAAACGTTTCGATCGCACGGCCGAAGAATTCCGCATGCGTGTAGCCCGCGGAGTTGGCGGACTGATCGTCGTCATAGACAACGACCAGATCGAGGTCTGAATCGTAATCGATCGCACCGCTGCCGAGTTTGCCGAGTGCGAGAACACCGATCGGAAGCGTGTCGATGTTGACGGAAAGCCGCTGCGAAAGCTCTTGCCGCGTCGCACGTAATGCGGTTTCAATACTTGCTTCGGCAAGTCTGGTCTGCAACTGCTTTATTTCGCGGGCGGGAAGTATCGCGAATATGTCGTAGACTGCGATCTCCAGAAGCAGCTGCGACCAAGTAGTCCTCATAGCCGCGAGCGTTGTGCCGAGATCGTCGGCCGCTATGAGAGCTTTCGTGAATATCGCTCCGTAGTCGCGTTCCGGAAATGTGCTGCCCGGCATTGTAAGGTTATTGATCAGCAGCGGTTTTGCCGTCAGCAGTTCAATGAACTTTGGCGAGACTTCCGCGATCTTATTGATCACCAACAACTTCTCAGCCGTCAGTTCCAGCCTAAAATCGGCCTTCTCGATTGACGCGAATAACTGCGTTTGCAATATATTACGGCTTTCAAGCCTGTTTTCGGTTTCAGGTAGTATGTCTGCGCTCTCGGTTGTTTCAATAGATGAACTGTTCACGTCCGCCACCGCTGTTTCACCAAAAACGCGGACGAATGTGCGGTGAACACCATCTGTATTTGCCGTCAACGCCTGTTCAAATCCGGCAAGTTCGGCGAATCTCATTCGCTTTGCGATCAATAAACGTTTATCGGGGTCGTTTGGCAGCGAATGTGTCTGCAAACCATTCTCCATCTGCAGAATATGTTCGAGATGGCGGAGGAAATCATACGCCTCGAACAACCCCGTCAATTCCGCTTCGCTTAAAAGATTTCGGTCGGCGAGCCGCGACAGGCTGATGAGCGTGTGCGGCGCACGAAGCCACTTGTCCTTTCCGGCATATGAAAGCTGCAATGCCTGGGCGATGAATTCGATCTCGCGAATACCGCCGCGGCCGAGTTTTACGTCGAACTCTTTGTCGGAGCGGTGTTCGAAGTCGATCTTTTCTTTTGACCGATATACGTTGCGTAGAGCCGTCGCGACGTCTTCGGAAGCGGAAAATACTTCGTTTTCGATCGCGTCGAAGAATGTTTTAAATAGCCTCGATTTACCTGCGCTAGAACGTGAACGGATAAGCACCTGACGTTCCCAGCTTCGAGCTTCGGTCGTGTAATAGCGGATCGTTTCTTTAACGGACAGGGCCAACGCTCCGACTCTGCCGTGGGGCCGCAGCCGGAGATCGACGCGATAAGCAGCACCCTCGCCCGTTTGTCGGCCGACTAGCTTCGTTATCAATTCGGCAAGTTTTACAAAATACTCGCGGTTTGTGATTTCTCCACGCGATCCATTCCCCGTTGACGAGCCTTCGGCGGAATAAATAAACAATAGATCGATGTCGGATGAATAGTTAAGCTCCTTTGAGCCGAGTTTGCCGAGCGAAACGATGCAAATATCGGACGGACGCTTGCGGCCTTTGGCGTCGATCTCAAAAGGTGACCCGTACCGGTTGTCTAAATCCTGCCGGGCGATGCGAAGGGCGTTTTCGAGGATCGCATCCGCAAGATTGGATATTTCTTCGGTGATCTCGGCTATAGTTCCAAGCCGGCGAATGTCGCGTAGAAAGATGCGCAAAAGCTCGCGACGGCGAAATCTGGTAAAAAGCACATTCGACTCGATCTGAGAATTCGTCATCGAAAAGCGTGCGAGCGATTCGAGAAGTTCATCCTTATTTCGCACACTGGACTCGGCCCGCTTTCGATCGAGCCACCAAAGATAGTCCGGATTTTGTATGAGGGTCGCTGCGAATAACGGGCTAAAGGACGCCAAGGTTAGAGCGTCAGACAGGAGGCCCTCATTTTTATGAAGTTTTGCTGATTTCGAAGCGTGGCGTTCCGTAAATTGTTTTAGAAAACGCGTCGCCGATTCTCGGTCGGGTAAATCTTTTACTAAAGAATCCAGCTTATTCATTTGCGAAACCGCGCGGCGTTAATGCCATACTTCTTGATCTTATAACCAAGTATACGTTCAGTAGAATCAAGCATTTTGGCCGCCTTCGCAACATTGCCGTGTGTCGATTTCAAAGAATCCTGAATCATGTCCCGTTCAAAAGCTTCAACGGCGGATGCCAGCGACATATCCGTAACAGTTCCAGAAACTTCGGCTGTCTGTAGCGTGGGCGGCAGATGATGGCCGTGAACAACATTGGAATCGCATACCAACACGGCCCGCTCAATCGCATTTTCAAGTTCGCGAACGTTGCCCGGAAAGTGATAGCTCATCAGCATATCTATCGCGGGCGTTGAGATTCGGCGGATCCGCTTGCCGTGTTCGGTTTCGTATTTTTCCAGGAAATGTTCGGCGAGAAGCAGAATGTCCGATTTCCGTTCACGCAGCGGCGGAAGGTGGATTGCGAAAACATTTAGCCGATAGTACAGATCTTCGCGGAAAGTTCCTTTTGCGATTGCGTCCTCCAGATTTTTGTTTGTCGCCGCGACAAGCCGAATGTTTGTTTTTATCGTTTCGGTCCCGCCGAGACGTTCGAATTCCCGCTCCTGCAGTACGCGAAGAAGCTTTATTTGCGTTTGCAGCGGAATATCGCCGATCTCATCGAGAAACAATGTGCCGCCGTCCGCCATCTCGAAGCGGCCCTTTTTGAAGCGGTCGGCCCCGGTAAACGCGCCTTTTTCGTGGCCGAAAAGTTCTGATTCGATAAGCGTGTCGGGCAGGGCGGCACAATTTATCTTAATTAAAGGCCGCTTGCTTCGGAGGCTGTTGTAATGTATCGCGTTGGCGATCATTTCCTTCCCGGTGCCGCTCTCGCCTCGCAGCAAAACGGTCGCGTTCGACTTTGCTACCTGCGTGACCTGGTCGTAAACAAGTCGCATCGAATTTGCGTTGCCGACAATGTGCGAGAAGTCGTATTTTTCTTTTAATTCCTGTTTTAGATGTAGATTCTCTTCACGCAACTTTTCGCGTTCGCCAAGCACGGCGAGCTCGACCCGCAAACTTTGAGCGATGAGCGAAGCAATAAGTAAAAGTAAATTTGTCGTTTCAACCGGCTCTTTATCGTGGAACGGGAATTCGCAGCAAAGCAGTCCGATGGTTTTACGCGCCGTCCGGATCGGGACCGCGATCAGCGATCTTTCTTCTTCGACTTTCAGGTAATCAATCGATGTTTCCGACGAGATTGCGCTTAAAAAAATAGGTTCTGCACGATTAAATGCTTCGCGGAAGATTCCGAGGTCAGCTCGTATATCGAGCTTTCTAAAATCCGCGGCGCTGAGCTGGCTCGATGCTGTCGGCGATAGTTTTTCCGATTCAGGCTGGTAAAGCAGAATAAAAACACGGGTCGCGCCAAAATCGGAGGCTATAACATCTGTTACCGGATTAAGGCTCAAAACTCCGCCCGCATCTACGGTTAAAAGGCTGCTTATCTGCGTTATTGATTTAACTGTATTTGGTGACATTCTTACAAAAACGTATCTACCTCTAAAGGCCTGCCGCGTAAAATATACCATAAACACGCGGCCATCTAACCTTGTCGGAGAATCAGCTCAAATTCGTATGAAACGGATTACATCAAAATAAATTCCTACGAATATGTAAGACCTTATAAAAATTTCTGAAGAGTATCATTCCCAGAAATTCTCGTAATATAATTATTGGGCCACGCATCTTTTATAGTTGTGCGATAAGATTTAAGTTGTGAAACAGCGACTCGAATTACAGGTGAAGGAGCCGGAGAACCGGAAACGTCTCGAAGATTTTTTGCTGGACCAGTTTCGCGGTCTCAGCAAAATATACCTGCGCGAGGTAGTGAAAACCGAGCACTGCGAGGTCAATGGCAGATGGGAGAACATCGGCTATCGCCTGCGGCCGAATGATTTCGTCGAGATCGAGCTTGACCTGACCCGCGAAAACTCTATGGTGCCGCAGGACATTCCGCTCGACATCATTTTCGAAGACGAGCATCTGATCGTCGTAAATAAACCTATCGGAATGCTCGTCCATCCATCACACCGCGACAAGACCGGTACGCTGTTGAACGCGCTGACCTTCCACTTCAATAAGGAAGTTTTGAATGTTGAGTGTGGCGTGGGGAGTGCGGAATTATCGGGAGCCGGACCATTGGGAATCGACGCACAAAAATCGCGAAAGCCGTCTGAGAACTGCAAATCCGCACTCCGCAATCCGCACTCCGCAGTTCCCTTCATTCGCCCCGGATTGATTCACCGTTTGGATAAGGACACGTCCGGGTTGATCGTCTCAGCAAAAAACGCACGGACGCACAGAATTCTCGCGACGCATTTTGAAAAAAAGCTTGTCGAAAAGCGTTACCTTGCCCTTGTCGACGGAATTGTCGCGGATGACGAGGGAACTATCACGGGAGCGATCGGCCGTTATGTCGAGGAAAAGCGTTGGGGATTAAAGAAGGACGGTCGCGAAGCGGAAACACGTTTTCGCGTGCGGGAACGGTCGGGAAATAAAACGCTGCTCGAACTCGAACCCGTAACCGGCCGAACAAACCAGCTCCGCATTCATTGCGAAACAATCGGCCACCCGATTGTCGGCGACACCGCCCGCGGCGGAAGCAATTTCGAACGCTTATGCCTCCACGCCCACAAATTATCGTTCATCCATCCCGCAACCCGCGAACGCGTAGAATTTGAATCCGCCCCGAGATTCGGTCTCTAATGTTTCCTCAAAAATCTCACGAATATTTTTGCCCGCGAATTATGCTAATCAACGCGAATAAGAATTCTTTTCTTATTCGCGACTATTAGCGTAATTCGCGGGCAAAAAATCGTGAGCAGACAATTTTATTTGTGATCGCCGTGTCCGCCGTGCTCTTCTTCATTGCCATTTTCCATTCTGCCGATTTGAGATCGTATCTCACCACCCGGAAACTTGTTCGTGTGAACGTTTGCGTAGGTTTTTCCAGCCCGAATCGCTTTTATTAGCTCGGCAAATTCTCCGGCCTGGATGCCCTGGCCGGCTGGCGGTCCGGGAGCTTGTCCTACAACATTTGCTGCGGTGATCGTGCCCGTAACTGTCGCCGGTGGATTCGGGCAAGGCTGTACACCGGCCGGAGTCGGTGGACTCGCCAGATTTGAACAAAGCCAGACCTGGATTGCTCCATTTACACTTTTTTGCCCGAAATGAATATGAGCCTGCTGAACTGCCCCCTCCAGATCGTCATAGCTAAGCTTGTAAGAGATCGACGATTCATCGGGGCTGATCTGGGCATTGAAATTGCCGTGGGCGACAGTGGAAACCGACGGGACCTCTTCGTATCCCGAAAGTGATGATCTAAAGCCGCCGAAACGCTGGGCAATTATTACGGCAACCGCCATCAGCAATACCGCAATAGATGCGAGAACGAAATATCTTTTCATTACTTACCTCCTGATGCTTTCGAGAATATATAAAGACATCCAAATGGAGCGGAATCCAAACGGCAAATTTATGAAATAATGATGGGCGCCAATATACTCCACGTTCTCGCGGATGGCAACAGAATTTTACTTTCTTGAAGGAAAAAGATGTCGCTGCGGTCGAAGCTAACGGGTCACATCCAATTTAAGGGCTTTGTCCGGGAAAATTTGTAGCTTTAGGGTGATCGAGGAATTCTGCTGGTCGTGTTCGCGGGTCATCAGGACAAATCCGTCGCGGATGAAAAAGGTTTCTTCGTTATCTTTTCCGGGTTTGAAATAGCTTGAAAGATTTTGGATCTTTTTTCGCATTAGATCCGACATCGATTCCTGCAGGGCCTGACGAAGCGTATCGTTAGCGAAATTCATAAAGACGGTCCGGTAGGTCGGCTCGTTATCCGTCGCATTTGCGGCCGAATATGTCATCGTCACGATCGTCGCGCCGAGTTCGGTTCCGGTGGCCAGGTATTCGACATTTATCGAAGCTTCGGGCGACGCGAATATCTGAATGGTGCTGATCGCTGCCGAACAATTATAACCGGCACGCGCATCATTTTCGGCTACCCGCGCCCAAACGCCGCTGCCGAGCGGGTGAAATATCTTTGCGGAAACGCGGGCCGGATAACTGCAGACATCCTGAGGCGGAAAAACTCTTGTTTTTTCAGGCGGCGGGGAAGTATTGGCCGTTGGTTTTGCACACGAGATAACAAAACTAAGGGCGAATAAAAATCCGGCAATCTTTAAGATGCGATTTAGTGTCATCGAATCATTGATTACGACCATTGCCAAAAAGCGGCTGGCCGGACATCGCACCGGTCATTTTTACGCCGTCGAAAACTATCTCGCCGTTTACAATTACTGAGGTGAAGCCCTCGGCATACTGGTGCGGGGCATCGAATGTGGCTTTGTCGGTAACTTTTGAATCGTCAAAGATTACAAGGTCGGCCGCGAATCCTTCCCGGATCTGACCGCGATTTCTAAGGCCAAAAGTCTGGGCCGGCAGGGAAGTCATTTTGCGGATCGCATCCTCAAGGGCGATTATCTTTAGTTCGCGGACGTATTTGCCGAGTACGCGGGCATTATTTCCATAACCACGCGGATGCGGAACGCCCGAACCGAACTGCCGGACGCCGCTGTCCGAGGCGATCATCGTAAATGGCTCACGCATGATATTCTGCACATCATCTTCGCTCATAACGCGATAAACCATCTGCGCTCCGCCTTTTTCGTACATTTCCAAGATCTGCTCGATCTGCGCCTCGAGCTTTTTCTTTCCCTTGGCCATCTGCGTGATCTCGGCGATGTTTTTACCGTTGTATTCGGGATTGGCCCGGTGGCTGGCGACGTAGGCAAAGCTGAAATCTTTAAATTCCTTCTTTTTCAGATCTTCTTTCATCTCCTTCGCGACTTTTTTTCTCGTTTCAGGGTCGGCAAGCCGCTTTTTTCCTTCTTCCCGCCCGCCGGCGATGGCCCAGCTTGGAATCCGCGAATCGAGCGAAGTTGAGGAAGCCGTGTATGCGTACTGGTCAATGGTTACGCCGAGGCCGCGTAACCGCGCGGCTTTGACAAGACCAATCGTTGTAGCACTCTGGCCC
>JANNGV010000006.1:0-8281 GCA_031404055.1 Chloracidobacterium sp. | reverse complement strand
TAAAGCGTGTCGATAACGAAGGATTGGCGGTCGGAAACCGCTCCTACAAGCAGGATGGCGTGAAGATCGGAGCAGCGACAGGTACCGGCGTGGTAATCGGTGCAATAGCCGGCGGACCGGTCGGAGCAGCCGTCGGGGCCGGTGTCGGAGCGGCATTTGGCGTCGGTGCCGTCGTTATTGAACGCGGCAAACACATCAATCTCAACCGCAATCAGCAGCTTCGCGTAAAGACATCTTACGAGACGCAGATCAGGTAGTAGTTGCCCCGCGTCACCGGTTTCTCTTCATAAATTTGCGAAAAACGATCGCGGCAGCCCGTGGCAATGGGTTGCCGAAGATCGGAAGCCGTCGACCGACGCCCTTGCAACTCTTATCCACGACAACGCACGGCTTTTTCCTCCTTTTTAGCCTTGCGGAATGTTGTGGATATTTTTTTGCTCCGATAATGACGAATCTGACGCGAGTTAAATAGCTGTCAACGGCGATTTACAATAATCCCGTTTGTATTACGGTGGTTCTAAAATCGACCTGGTGTTTAGAAGCGGTCTCTGACCGCCCGTAAAGTTATAAAAAGCAACGGTAATCAAAGGCCGCCTCTAAACAATGCGATTAATTTCGTTAATGCGTAATCTGGGAGAATCCAATAGCGTGCGATTTACCCAATTCACCGCGGTTTTTCACAGGCTCCTAAATCGCTAAAGCGCCTTGCTTTGCTTAATGATATTAAGCAGTTGTAATAAAATTTCCACAGTCTTCTGTGGAAAAACCTTGAAGGTGGCGGTTATCGCAATTTGGGAGTGCGATTGCTTCGAGAGAAGTGGTATGGCGTTTGCGTTAGTGTAAGCGGCGAACATGAAAACGCATCGGATTGATACGGACGAAACGGGGGAATAATATGAACGCAAGGATACAAAAAGCTTTAGCAGACGCACGGGATTTGCCAATACAGAAACCGATTGAGCCGTTGCCAACTATCTTCAGCACGATCAGGGGAAACGAATTCACGACCAGACGACAGGCCCGCCGTCATGACGTTGTAGCCGCTAAGTCGGGCATGAAAATGCGTAATAATTGATGAACCTCGCTCTCCTATAGTTTATCGCGTTATTCAACAATCTATTCTTGTTAAGCCTCTAACGTAATAACTGAGCAAAGAATTATTACCTCGAATTCAAAAATATTAATTCGGCCACATCGGTTGATGATCGAGAATTTATTATTAGCTCGTGCCACAGTAAATACCTGGCTGTTGTTGAGTGTGACGCAGATGCCCTACTCTGAGAACGCCCGGCTTGCCTGAAGACTCCTCAAAATCTCAACCGCCGAGTTCGCGGCTGTTATCTTTTTATTGACATCCTTAACTGAAAGACGATATAGTTTTGAGGTTATTTCCATTCTGATATCCTACGAAATTAAGGAGTAAAATTAAAAATGTCCAAATTCCCACAGAGGTATTCGTTTGTTCGGAGAAGCGTCGCTTTGATGACGATCTTGTCGGTTTTTGCGGTGGCGTCGGCGTTTTCGCAGACGGCGTCGAAGAATTATGAGGTTGAGCTGGTTGTAACGCAAGGAAAAAAGTCGGTCGAGACCGATTCGGTTCTGAAAATCGGTGAAAAATCGTTTAGCGTTACGCCCGATAAGCAGGCCTTCAAGTCTTCTGCAAAAGAGTTTAATTTTTCGGACCTGAAAACGGCCGATTATTCATACGCGAAAAAGCCGATGCTTTCAGGCGGCGGTGCGGTTGCGACGGCAATTCTACTCGGCGTTTTTGTTATTCCGTTCCTCTTCATGAAGAAGAAGAACCATTGGCTGACGGTACAGACAGCTGATCAGTTTTCGGTGATCAAGCTGAGCGAGAGTAACCATAGGGCGGTAATAGCCGAATTTGAAACACACGGAGTCAAAGTAAATACAGTCGCCGAAGAGAAGAAGAAGGAATCTAAGTAAGGCAGACTTCGTTTACACACTCTTTGGCGGGAATTGTTCTTCGCCTCTTTCTTTTTTTTAAGGTCGGCCAGGCTGTCCCGATTGGGTGATCTCAGACCGCGAGAGTTTTAGAAAACAGGTCGCTGCCGATCGCGGCTTCGAAAAAAGACGGCAAAAAATTCAGGGTATTTCGTCATAAAGAAAAGGCCTGCTGCATGCCGGCAACAGACCTTATTATACTTTATAGATACTTTGTATCGAGTCAAGAGCATCGCGCCGACAGGACTCTCAAAAGTGTCCCCGAGAATCGTAACTCCCACCGCTAATTTCCGAGCCGGATTTCACAAACAGGCAATTCACAGGCCGAGAGCATTTATTATGCCTCTCTTTTTTTACTAAACGCGTTCAATAGTAAGATTGTAACCGAAAGCCCGAGCGCATGTCAAACATTTTTTTCAGGTTCCACCATAGGTTGCGGTCAGGCCTCACGACGCACGTATTACGGACACTAACGCGAGCGGACAAGGCTGCGAAGAAGAGCGTGCCAGACAGTCAGCCGGGATGGCTTGCCCGCCGCCTAACAGAGTATAGTTTTCGAGCGCGATGCTTGTATCTGAATCGATGGTTAGATAAAATATTTATATCGTTATAAGAAGTAAGAAAACACGGGACAAACTAATAATGAGCACAGGAACAGAATCAACCGCCGCCAGCGAAGGGCTTCGCGGAGTCGTGGCTGCACAGAGCGCGATCGGCGATGTTAACGGCGTGGAAGGCAAGCTGATCTATCAGGGTTACGACATTCACGATCTGGCGGAGAATTCGACTTTTGAAGAAGTCGTTTTTTTGCTTTGGAACGGGCGTTTGCCAAACGCTAATGAGCTGGCCGAGCATGAGGCCCGGCTTCGCCGCAATTATCAGGCTCCGGTGGAAGTGGTTGCTTTGATGAGGCAGTTTCCGAAGGAAGCCGATCCGATGGACGTGCTTCGGACGGCGGTTTCGGCGCTTGATTTTTACGACACGGAAGGTCATGGTACCGACCGCGAACCCGCGATGAGAGCTGCCGTCCGCATTACGGGACAGATCGGTACGATCGCTGCGGCGTGGGACCGAATTCGCAATGGCAAAGAAGTTATTGCTCCCGACACATCGCTGGGAATTGCAGAGAATTTCCTTTATATGCTTCGCGGCGAGCAGCCCGATTCGGACGAAGCGCGGATGTTTGACATCGCGTTGATCCTGCACGCCGATCACGAACTGAACGCTTCAACATTTACTACGCGCGTAGTCGCAGGAACACTGGCCGATATGTACGGAGCGGTTACCGCCGGCATCGCCGCGTTGGCTGGCCCGCTCCACGGCGGTGCGAACACCAACGTGATGAAGATGCTGATCGACATCGACGATCCGGCAAAGATCGATGCATGGGTTGATGACGCTTTAGAGCATAAGAAAAAGATCATGGGCATAGGCCATGCCGTCTACAAAACCGAAGACCCGCGTGCGACATGGCTCCGTAAATTCTCGAAGCAGATGGCCGACAAAAAAGGCGAGACCAAATGGTACGAGATGTCCGAGCGGATCGAAAAGCTGATGCTCGAAAAAAAGGGGATGTACCCGAACGTCGATTTCTATTCGGCCTCGACGTATTACCTGATGGGCATCCCGCTCGATCTATACACTCCGATCTTTGCCGTGTCGAGAATTTCCGGCTGGACTGGCCACATCCTCGAACAATACGGCAACAACAAACTAATCCGCCCCCGCGCCGAATACATCGGCAAACGCGACCAGAAATACGTACCGATTGAAGAAAGGTAGGCAGTCGGCGGAATGCAGCAGGCGGTAAAAAGGCTTCGGTTTTGCGGGGTCTTTTTTTTTAGCTCCCTTCCTGTCTTAGGAGGGTTGCGTTTCGCGGACGGGTTGGTTCTCTCCCTCTTTTCTTTATTCCGTTCCTCTTATTCCTCTTTTATTCCATGGTACGATCTTTAATCACAGAGCAAGAAGAACAAGCACAAACAGGAGGAGCAAAACAGTGAAATCTATCAACTTCTCCGCTTCTTAGGGCGGGCTTCTCTTTCGCCTTCGACGGTCAGCGGCTCGGTCGGTTTACGGTACAGGTTGAACAGAAACTTCAGCCGAGCTAACTCAACTTCGCACCGAGAAGCACTCGGCCTTAGTAAGGAGGAGGTAAGCGTCGGCTTTGTGCAAACATAAACAAAAGGCTAGAATCTAACGTATTAATCGACAGTCTAATTCCAAAAATCAGGAGTAAAGTTACAATGAAAGGATTGTTGTCAGTTCCTTTACTGCTCGCCGTTGCGATTGCGGGCAATATTACTTTTGCACAAACAGTTATGAGACCACCCGTTGCTAAGAAAGAGGCCAAGGTGCTGAAAATCCACGGTTATGAGATCACGGATAATTATGCGTGGCTGCGCGACCGCGAGACGAAAAAGAACCCGGAAATCATAAAGTATCTTGAGGAGGAAAACGCTTACACCGAAGCTCACATGGGCGAACATAAGGCGTTTGCCGACAACCTTTATAAGGAGATGCTCGGCCGCATCAAGCAGACCGATCTGAGCGTGCCGTATAAACTTGGCCAATACTGGTACTTCAATAAGACTGAAGAGGGCAAACAATATCAGACGTATTTGCGAAGCAAAGGGAAGGACGGAAAGGACGCCGAAGTTCTGCTCGATCAGAACGAGATGGCGACGGGTTTTAAATACTTTTCCATCTCCAATTTTGAACCGAGCGACGATGGGAACCTGCTTGCGTTTGCGACCGATACTACCGGTTACCGGCAATACACGCTGCAGGTCAAGGACCTTCGTACGGGCAAGATGCTGCCGGTGAAGATCGAGCGTGTAACGAGCGTGGAATGGTCTAATGACGGCAAATATTTGTTCTACGGGCAGGAAGATGCGGTGTCGAAGCGCAATGACAAGATCTTTCGCCATACGCTGGGCAACGGCGGAGAGGACAAGCTGATCTTTGACGAAAAAGACTTGCTGTTCGGCGTCGGCATCGGACGTTCGCGCGACAAGAAGATGTTTGTTATCGGCTCATACGCAAAGACGAGCCGCGAGATGTGGTACATGCCTTCGGACAATCCGACCGGCGAATTCAAGGTCATTTCCAAACGCCGCGACGGCCACGAGTATTCGGCGGATTACAACAACGGAGAGTTCTACATCGTAACTAACAAGGATGCCGAGAACTTTAAGGTTGTGCGTGCTCCGGCAGGCGATCCGAGCGAAAAGAACTGGGTCGATTTCGTTCCATACAACCCGGCCGTTAAGGTCGAGGACATAAATTTCTTCAAAGACTACGCGGTTGTGTCCGAATTGGAGAACGGACTTGAGTACATCCGCGTGATGGATATGAAAACGCGGCGTGCGGCGGCACGGATAGAGACGCCGGAGAGCGTCTATACCATGGGAATCGCAAACAATCCTGAGTACGACACGCCGAGCATTCGTTATACATATTCGTCAATGATCACGCCGAATTCGACTTACGAATTCGACTTCCGCACCCGCAAAAGCGATCTGATCAAGCAGCAGGAAATTCCGAGCGGCTACGATAAAACGCAGTATGAAACGACTCGCGTTTGGGCTCCCGCCCGCGACGGCGTCAAGGTCCCGGTTTCAATTGTGATGAAAAAGGGGACGAAGCTCGACGGGAAATCGCCGATGCTGCTCTATGCATATGGTTCGTACGGAGCGTCCATGACGCCGAATTTTTCGACCTCGCGACTGAGTCTTGTCGACCGAGGGATGATCTATGCCATCGCGCATATCCGTGGCGGCAGCGAGCTTGGCGAAAAGTGGCGGCAGGATGGGCGGATGTTCAAGAAGATGAACACGTTTAACGATTTCGTCGATTCGGCAAAATGGCTGATCGGCAATAAGTACACGTCAGCCGACAGGATGGTGATCCAGGGCGGCAGCGCGGGCGGATTGTTGATGGGAGCCGTTGTTAACCAATCGCCGGAAACGTTTAAGGCAGCTATCGTGCAAGTGCCGTTTGTTGATGTGATGAATACTATGCTCGACGCAAGCCTGCCGCTGACGACCGAGGAATGGATAGAGTGGGGCAACCCTAACGAGAAGGCGGCTTGGGACTATATGATAACCTACTCGCCATACGAGAATATCAAGGCCCAGAATTACCCGAATATGCTGGTCGAGATATCGCTTAACGACAGCCAGGTTCCGTATTGGGAAGGCGCAAAGTTTGCGGCACGCGTCCGCGATCTTAAGACCAACGACAGCGTCGTGCTTCTAAAGACGAATATGGGCGCGGGACACGGTGGCTCGTCGGGCCGTTACGACCGTTTGAAGGAAGTCGCGTTTGGGTATGCATACGCGCTGACGCAGGTCGGCATTACTAAATAGAAAACAAAATTCGAATATATGCGGCGATGCAGGAAGCAATTCCTTCATCGCCTTTTTCTTGTCAGAATGATGGATCGAACCGGTCAACATGATCGAATCATCAATCGATATATCCAGCGGATATCAGTCAATGAATGGCTAAAATGGGTTATATCACTGATTGCGGGCTTCCGCCTAGCGTTGGCATCACACTTGCCAATGGGTGAGTGGGAAACACTTGAAAGCGATGCCGTGAAGGCATTTGGTATGACGAAGAAAATGCTAAAAATATCCATCAGTTATCTCGTAATTTTTTCGATTGCCGCCACGACAACGATTCTGGGACAAGGTCAGGTCGCCAAGAACGCACCAACAATCATTGTCGGCAATGCCAAACATTCGGCATACCTTTCGGAAGTTTCCCGGGCGGCTGAGCGAGATGATGAGTCACTCTTTTCCGGCGAGGCGAAACGAATCGTCGAAATTCTTTCTAAAGGGACGCAAAAAAGCCTCGTCTTCATAGATGAGACAGGTTACAACCGCGAATTTGTTTTAAGATCATCTGCGGCCCGCCTGGCCCTGGTATCTCCCGCAAAAAAGCTGTTTAGGATAGATTGGAAGACTCTATTCGCGGAAGGAAACAGTGAAGAGGATATCGACGCCGAACTCAGATCAATATTGTCCGCCGCGGAGGCTTCGAAGGGAAAGACGATCCTTTACATTGAAGACGTCAACGGTTTTGCAAAGGAGATGCCGCTTCTCGGCGTCCGTGTGGCCGGACATATCTATGCCGCATTAGCTGCCGGAAAGGTGCAGGTAATAACCGCCGGGTCGTCACAGGATTTCAAATATCAGATCGCACTCGACAACCGGCTGAACGAACGTTTCGAAAAGGTTGAAGTCACGAAGGACAGTGATCCTTTCGTCGGCGAAAAACTCTCACCGGATCTGCGAGCACTTGTTGCGACCACCGATCCGAATCAAGTCGTAAAGGTAATATTGCAGGCAGAAGACATCAACAATGCACGCCTGCTGGAAGTCTTGAAGAAAAACGATGTGAAGATCGAAAGCCGGATGGAGAATTTTGGCATTATCATCATCGATTGTCCCGTCCGTGCTGCACAGGAGATCGCAGATATTCAGACCACTAAGCATTTGTCGCTTGACCAGGAAGTTAAGCTTTTGAGGCATATCGAAACGACAACCGGTGTATCGCTGGTGCGGACCATCCAACAGGGCCTTAACATCAGCCTGCTCGGAACAGGCGTGGTCAATACAAGCAGTGAGCTGAACGGCGAAGGTATCGGAATAGCGATCGTCGATTCAGGCGTCCGGGAAGATCATCGTTCGTTTGTCGACGCCTCAGGAAACAAGCGAATACTCGGAAAGGTCGATTTCACGGCAGCGAGGGATGCCGATAAGGATGAATACGGACACGGTTCGCATGTAGCCTCTCTTGCCGCCGGAGGCGACAGTGCGAATTTGAACCTCGGAGATGGAGCATATCTGGACAACTATAAAGGCGTCGCTCCAAACGCCAATATTTTGAACGTCCGCGTACTTAACAAAGACGGCAGCGGAACGTCAGCCGGGTTGATCAGTGCTTTGGATTGGATTTACACCAACCGTACCAAGTACAACATTCGGGTGGCTAATCTGAGCCTTGGTTCTCCATCAATCGAAACGTGGAGAAACGATCCGCTCTGCCGTGCTGTCAGAAAATTAACGACTGCTGGAATTGTGGTTGTCGCAGCAGCCGGAAACAATGGTAATAATGCGAGCGGACAGAAGATCTACGGTGCAATTCATTCGCCGGGAAACGATCCATCGGTTATTACGGTTGGAGCTTCCAATACATTTGGAACCGACCAGCGAGCTGACGACGGTGTCACGACTTACAGTTCACGCGGTCCTCCACGTTTCGATTGATGGAGAACCAAGGCTCAGATTAGCCACCCGAATGTTGTACT
>JANNGV010000005.1:0-3737 GCA_031404055.1 Chloracidobacterium sp. | reverse complement strand
TGCGGCGTCCAACGACGGGAATTTCGTCTTACCTTGCGGTTTGTATTCGAACGTGTCCAGATCAAGCTCGAGTATCTCCGTCTTGCCCTCGGCGTTCTTCGTTTTCTTAAAAAATCCGCCCTTTGTCTTGTCGCCGAGCAGTTTCTTTTCGAGCAGCGTCGTTATCAGATCAGGCAATTGAAAAACGTCGCGGTCCTCGTCATCCGGCACTACGGGATAAAGATTTGTCGTAACGTGTGCCGTCACGTCAAGCCCGACAAGATCGGACGTTCTAAACGTCGCCGAACCGGCGTGGCCGATCGCCTTTCCGGTCATTTGATCGACCTCGGTCGGCGTAAATCCCATCGCGATCATCTCGTGGATCGTCGCCATCATGCCGAAAACGCCGATGCGGTTTGCGATAAAATTCGGGCGGTCTTTTGCCGGAACAACGCCTTTACCGAGCCTTTGGTCGAGAAACCCCGACAGCGAACACGCCATCACACCGTCCGTCCATTCAGTCGGGATGATCTCGACCAACTTCATATAACGCGGCGGATTAAAGAAATGCACGCCGATGAAATGCTTCTTAAAGTCGTCCGAGAACGGCTCTGCGATTGATTTGATCGGTATTCCGCTGGTATTCGTAGCGATCACGGCACCAGCTTTGCGGTTTTTATCGACTTCGGCAAAAACCTTGTGCTTTATCTCAAGATTTTCGACAACTGCTTCAATTACAAGATCGCAATCCTTGAGCTTTGCCATATCGTCGGCAAAATTGCCGGTCAATATCAGGTTCGCGTTCTCACCCAGCATATATGCCGCAGGACGTGCTTTTTTCAGTCCATCGTAGCCCGCTTTTGCGATGCGATTTTTAACCTGTGGCGATTCGAGCGTCAGTCCTTTCGCCTGCTCTTCCGGCGTCAGTTCACGCGGAGCGATGTCCAACAAAAGCGTTGGAATACCCGCATTTGCCAGATGGGCCGCAATCGTCGCTCCCATAGTTCCTGCCCCTAAAACGGCGGCCTTTCCGATGTTCAGGCGCTCGGTGCCTTTGTTCCTGTTTTGATCGTCAAGTGCCGTCGCTTCTCCGGTATTCGTCATATGTTTTGCCTCGGTCCTTTATAGTGAAATTTGAGTTGTAGAATTATAACTGAATGAATGTTCATTCAGCAAGCCTTCAGGCGTCTCTTTCGGTGATAAAAGATGCGGGCAGGTTAGACTAGAGGCTGCTCTAAAGTCAACCTTTCCGCTGACGTTCCTCTTTGTTGTAGAAAAAACAGGATTCTTCCCTTCGTGATCCTTGCGTTCCTTGCTTAGTGATCTTCGTGAAATCTATTTAACAAACAACCACTAAGACATTCGTGAAATCCTTGACACAATATTGCATCTATGAGACAGTATTTCAGCCACGCTTATCTGGCGGCAGTGGATGCAGGTCTTTGACAATTGAAGATGCAGACGGCGAACGGACTGGTTTAGGTCGCGACAACGGGCTGGCGATAAAATCGTTCCACTTAAGAAGTGTACGTAAACACAAGTGGAACGATTTTCGGCTGTAATCGGCTTAACTGCAACATTTAAGCCGTTCCACTTTCAACGCCGGCGGGAAACTTTGTGGAACGCCATCGTCTCACTTAAAGCGTTTGTGTGTACAGAAGGTGAGACGATTTTTGGCTGTAACTGGCTGTAATTGCATTGGTTAAGCCGTCTCACTTTTTACAAGTTGTTACATTATGTGAGACGGTTTTCCCCAAGGTTATGGTGACCGCTCAAAATGTCAGATTGGACGAAACGGAAGGATCGAGTCTTGTTTATCAGGAAGCCAAAGAAAAAGGATTTGTTTTCAAACTAGCCCGCTAGTCCCCGCTCCATTGATATATGACAAATTTCTTGACAGTTTCCTAAAATAATTCAATACTTCATTTCGAAATAAAAAAGCGAAGCCTTTTCATGCGGAAATGCGTATTTGTACGATTCTCCCGCTTTGCTCTTTCGCAAAAAATCTAAACATTTGAGGACCATTTTCGATGAAAAATATACTTTTCGTGATGTTCGTTTCTTTAATTTGCGGCGTTTCCTTAAAGGCCCAACAGCCCGCGCCGCAACCAAGCCCAAAACCGGTGTCGTCGACGATAACTGTGGCGGAGTTGAAAAACGTCAAGACACCGGCGCCTAAACCCGCGACAAAGCGTGGGCCTGTTTTTCGACCGACGAAGGACCAGATCAAGCAGGTTCAGGCGATGTTAAAGGAGAAATCGCTTTACAATGGCGAAGCTACCGGAACGTACAATAACGAGACGCGTGCCGCAATCAGGAGCTTCCAGAAAGAAAACCGCCTTAAACAGACCGGTACGCTCAACCGTGCAACGCTTGAAAAAATGAATATCGAGCTGACGGATGGCCAAAAGCTGATCCCGGTTTCAGAAAGTTCGTATGCTTCCAACGAAACCGAGAAAACCGCAAAGGCTGAGAAAACTGCTGCGGCAGCGGACGCAAAGCCGGCAAAGACAACGATCTTTCGTGCAACATCGGACCAGATAAAAGAAGCCCAAAAAGGTCTCAGGGCACAATCGCTGTACGCGGGCGATGAAACCGGAAAGCTGGATGACGCCACACGCAGCAGCCTTAAGAAGTATCAGGAAGCCAATAGCCTGAAGGTCACCGGCACGCTGAATCAGGTCACGCTGGAAAAAATGGGAATCGCATTGACCGATAAACAAAAGGCTGATTCCGAAGGCAATAAGTAGTTCTTTTGATTTGATTTATTGAAAAGCGATTGGTGGTTCGTCCCGCCAATCGCTTTTTCTCCTTCGCCGCAAATATATGAAAAACTTTTTGACCCTTACGGTAATTCTCATTTTGTCATCTCTCACGTTTGCCCAGTCGGACAGGCAGAAGGCCGTGATAGAGTCCGACATCAAGGCGGTAATGAACGCTCAAGCGGCGGACTGGAACCGCGGCGATATCGACGCTTTTATGAAGGGTTATTGGAATTCCGAGAAACTCGTTTTTGCCTCGAGCGATGGCGTCACCCGCGGCTGGCAGCCGACGCTTGACCGCTACAAAAAGAGTTACGATTCCCGTGCAAAAATGGGCACGCTGACTTTTTCAGAGCTTGAAATAAATGTGCTATTCAAAGACGCCGCCGTCGTGCTGGGAAGCTGGTCGCTGGCCCGCGAAAAAGATAATCCGCACGGCAAATTTACGCTTATCTTTCGCAAATTCAAGGACGGCTGGCGAATCGTCCACGACCATACCTCCTGAATTGCCGGCAAAGGAATGAAACTTGCCTCGAAGTTATCATGTGTACTGATACAGAACATAATATAGAAATTTGCGAGGGGGATTTATGCAGGACAAACGACAAGAATCTGTTGAAAAATTAAAGGATTTGATCGAAGGCATCGATTTTTGCATGCTTACGACGATGGATGGCGGATATCTGCGAAGCAGGCCTATGTCCACGCAGGAGTTTGAATTCGATGGCGACCTGTGGTTTTTTACCAGCGACAATACGCACAAGATCGAAGAGATCGCCAAAGATAACCGCGTCAATGTAGCCTATTCTAAACCTGGCGACAACACGTATGTTTCGGTTTCAGGCCGGGCCGAAGTCAGCAAGGATCGCGCAAAGATAGAGGAGCTGTGGAGCCCGATTCTGAAAGCGTGGCAAAATAAGAAGCGTTGTCTGTTTCCGATTCGCCGTCCTCGATGTAGGTGGCGTCTTGAATAATGGGTGTTTGGGCCAAGGAGGG
>JANNGV010000004.1:0-3357 GCA_031404055.1 Chloracidobacterium sp. | reverse complement strand
GAAGCCGAGCGGGCTGAACGTGACCATGGTGCGCGAGGCGGAGAATCGGGCGCTTAAGTATCGACGATATCCGGCGGATCTCGAAAATTAGCATGCTTCGCATCCATTGCGTCCCTTCGCGATCTTTGCGTTGAACTTTTTTTTACCGCAAGGGACGCTAAGTGTATTCGCAAGGTACAGAGATAGGATTCACGTTTCTATTTCAAACTGAACTGATTCCCGGCTACGGTCGGAGTATTTTTATTATTATGTCATTAATGCTACAAGAAATCGCTGAGCAACCGGACGTGTTGGAACGGACGATTAAAGGCGAGCGAGAAAAGGTTACCAAGCTTGGCGATTTTTTACGCAAAAAGGACATCGACTTGATCGTTCTAGTTGCTCGCGGCAGTTCGGATAACGCTGCTCTATTCGGACGATATTTGCTTGAGGTTACGACCGGAATTCCCGTTTCCCTTTCGGCTCCGTCGATTTTTACCCTGTACAACGCGAAACTGCGACTCAATCGAGCGCTCGTAATTGGCGTTTCACAGTCGGGTGAGGGCGTCGATATAAATGTCGTTCTGGAGCGGGCCAAAGAGTCAGGAGCATACACGCTCGGCATCACGAACGAGGTCGATTCGACCATGGCAAAGATCGCCGACGAGACTTTGCTTATCCACGCCGGCCGTGAAAAATCGGTTGCCGCGACTAAGACCTACACGGGTCAGATGCTGCACTTTTACATGCTGGCGGCCGCTCTCGGCAATCAGCGGCTTGATTATCACAAAATACCCGAGTACGCCGCCGAAGCCTTAAAACTGCAACCGGAGGTTGAGCAACTCGTTGAGCGGTATGCATTTATGGAGAACTGCGTGGTTGTCGGCCGCGGAATGAATTATGGAAATTCGTACGAACTGGCGTTGAAACTGATGGAGACTTGCTATGTCGTCGCCGAAAGATTTTCATCGGCGGATTTCTTTCACGGTCCGCTCGCGATTGTCGAAAAGCGCTTCCCCGTAGTGCTATTTGCCCCAATCGGCGTTACGCAGCAAAGCAGCTTGGACCTTCTCGGAAGGTTGCATGAGTTACATGCGGATAGCCTTTCGATAACAAACGACGCCAAGATAGCCTCATCATCGTCGCGCAGCCTCATGCTGCCAGGCGAGATTGACGAGTTTCTGTCGCCGATCCCTTTTATCATTCCCGCACAGATATTTGCCGCCTATTTGTCGGAAACGAAAGGCTTAGACCCGGATGCTCCGCGTTCACTTACAAAGGTTACCAAAACGATGTAGTATCGCTCAGTCGTCACCTAGAAGATTAAGCTAAAGTATTGGTTGATGTATGCCTTGCAAACTATGTATAAACAGCTTTTAGCGGGTGACCTAGATTCCTGACACGGCTCGTAAAAGAGCCTCGCGCATTTCACCGGCCGAACGCCAACGAAGATCGACCTGTTTTGCTAGAGCCGTCTCAAACACCGCGGCAACCCTAAGTGGAACCTCGGGCACACGGTTAGCGATCGGAATGATAGGCTTTTCGAAAATTGCCTTGACGGTTTCAGAGATTCCGGCATTCGGACTGATGTCGAGAGCGTGTGCTCCCGTCAAAAGGCTGTACGCTGTCATCCCGATAGCGTAAATATCCGACGGCGGACGGACTTCCTTAAAATCCCTCACCTGCTCCGGCGGCATGTAAGCGATCGTTCCGGCCACATCGCCAACCATCGTCACGCCGCTCATACCGGTCTGTTTGTAACTTTTAGACAGGCCAAAATCTGTCAATTTGGCAACATAATTTGGGAAATTGCCGTCAACGAGGATGTTCTGTTCCTTAATATCACGGTGGACAAAGCCCTTGCCGTGGGCAAAATCGAGTGCCGAAAGCGTTTGCTCGATAATCTTTACCACTTCTTTATAGCTCAGCTTGCCGCCGCGGTGTTTGGCCAGCTTGGCGGCATCCATTCCGCTGACATATTCGGTGACAAGATAGACAATTCCATTGTGCGAACCATGTTCTATATAGCTAACGATATTCTGATGCTGAAGCGACGATGCAACCTCGATCTCGCGCATAAAGCGTTTAAGCGACTGTTCGCTGACCGCCACTTCAGGCAACAGCGTTTTGATCGCGACGGCCCTCCCGTCACGCTCAGAGCGAGCAAGCATCACGCTCCCCATGCCGCCCTGCCCCAGCACCCGCATCATCTGATAACTCGGTATCGGCTGCGGATTTTTGCGCAGTTTTTCGCGGCAATCGTCGCAAACGAAGGAAAGCTTGGCGTCCGGACGCGATGCCTCGGCTGAAGACGGTACACCGCAATTCAGACATAGAACGGTTATAAGTGACGGTTCGGTCTTATCACCCGTTCGCGGAAAGCCAGCTCCGGCTTCGCTTTGATCTGCCGCGACCTCTACTTCGAGTACGGTTTCGCCGCCCTGAATGCGGTCGCCATGCTTCAGATGGGCAGTTTCGACGCGTATTCCGTTAACAAACGTTCCGTTGGTGGAGCTAAGGTCACGAAGAAAGCATTGCGGCGGAGCGATCTCGAGAATACAGTGGTGACGTGAAAAAAAACGGTCGTGCGGGAGGCAGAACTGTGCATCCTCGCTTCGCCCTATCATGAAGGTATCGTGCTGCTCAAATGTGAAGTCACGTCCGGTCTGCGGTCCGGCCACGACATGTAGGGTTACACGCATCAGCTATAAATATCGAGGTCTATCGTTCTCAATCGGCATTTTGAGGATCCGCTTACATTATATTACCTGCTATCATGGCAACGATGTAGGCTACTACAATCAATAAAATTATCGCAAGATAAGCTGCTCCCGTAATAACTCCGGCAATCGCAAGCCCGCGACCGCTATATAAATCAGGATTTTTCCTTATCTGCGAAAGAGCTATTATGCCCGTTACAATTGCCACCGGCGAAAGCAGTAACCCTGAATAACAGCACCAGCCCACCGTCATGCTTCCGATTCCCAATCCCAGTGCGACGATAGCCAAAGTCTGGCTCGGCGAAACGCTCATCGGATACTGAGCAAACTGCTGCATCGGCAATACGTGTTCCGGGCTTTGATATTGAACCGGCGAAGCTTGCTGCGGCCAGTTGGTTTCGCTCGTCACACGCGGCGGTTCCAGAAATTCAGTTTGCGGTGAATCATCAACAAAATTGGGCGGCGCGTTTTGAAAAAGTGTCTGCGGCGCGTCGTCTGCCAGATAGCTCAGCAACTCGCCGTCGTTAAGACAAAAGTTGATCGCCTTGTCCGAGTAGGTTTGTCCGCATCGTGGACATTTTTTCATAAAACTTCAGACGAAACCCACTAACTATTTGGCGATCTCCAGTTTTTTGAAGGCGATGTTGACGGCGTCGCC
>JANNGV010000003.1:0-2357 GCA_031404055.1 Chloracidobacterium sp. | reverse complement strand
GTTCATCGAAATGGGTCGGTTGCGATGGCTGGCGACGGACAGGTTACGCTGGGCGAAACCGTGATCAAAGGCAATGCCCGCAAGGTCCGCCGACTGCTGAACGGCGAGATACTGGCGGGTTTTGCAGGTGCGACGGCCGACGCATTCTCGCTTCTCAGCCGTTTTGAGACCAAACTTGGCGAGTTTCAGGGCCAATTGGAACGGGCGGCGATCGAATTGAGCAAGGACTGGCGAACAGACAAGTATTTGCGGCATCTCGAAGCCTTGTTGATCGTCGCAGACAAGAATGACGCCTTTCTCATATCTGGTAAAGGCGACGTAATCTCGTCCGATGAAGGGCTTCTGTCCGTCGGTTCGGGCAGTATGTATGCACTGGCCGCGGCACGGGCATTGGTTAAGCACACTGATGTTTCGGCAAAGGAAATCGCGGAGGAAAGCCTCCGCATCGCAAGCGAGATATGTATTTATACGAATTCGGATATTATTGTTGAGGAGCTTTAGGTTGGGCCGCAGAGCGGCACGTTGAATTTAGCCGTGGGTTTCAACCCACGGACACGGCGAAAATTAAAAAGATTGTCGCGTCAGCGACAACTGGATCCAACATACCGCTTGTTCAATCGTCGCTGACGCGACGAAAACGGCTTATTAATATTAACCGTGGGTTGAAACCCACGGCTAAATTCATTTTATCGCTACGCGATACGTATTCAAAATGGCTATTTATCTTGGCGGTGAAGTAAAACCTGCATTGGAGAAACGAAATCTGGATGATTTGACGCCGCGTCAGATCGTCGAGGAGCTGGACAAGTACGTCGTCGGCCAGAATGCGGCGAAAAAGGCTGTTGCCGTTGCCTTGCGCAACCGCATCCGGCGGCAAAAGCTTCCGGATGAGATAGCCCAGGACGTACTGCCGAAGAATATTCTGATGATCGGCTCGACCGGCGTGGGAAAAACAGAGATCGCACGCCGGCTGGCCCGCATCGCGGATTCGCCTTTTATCAAGATAGAGGCGTCTAAGTTTACCGAGGTCGGCTACGTCGGCCGTGATGTCGAAAGCATGATCCGTGAGCTGACCGAGATCGCCGTGGAGATGTCTAAACAAGGCTCTTACGTGGAAGTTCTGGCGACTGCCGAGGAAAATACTGAAGAAAAGCTGCTCGACTTGCTGCTCCCGCCGACTAGTTTGCATTATCAGACGCCAGAAGCCGATCAGAGCGACCTCCCTGAACCGGCCCCGAACCGCACGCGTGAAAAGCTTCGCGAACAACTGCGCAAGGGCGACCTCGACGAGCGCCTGATCGAGATCGACACGCAGGACCGCGGAAACACGACAATCGATTTCGTCGGCGGGCAGGGAATGGAGGAAATGGGCGTAAATCTCAAGGACATGTTCGGCAATTTGTTCCCCACAAAGACCGTGCGGCGAAAGATGAAGGTCGTCGATGCCAAATCTTACCTGCTTCGCGACGAGCAGGAAAGCCTGGTCGATCTGGAACAGATCGTCCGTGCCGCAATCAAAAAGACAGAAAATTCGGGAATCATCTTCCTCGACGAAATAGACAAGATTGCCGGCCGCGAATCGGGAGGGAATCCGGACGTTTCGCGCGAAGGCGTGCAGCGCGATCTGCTGCCCATCGTCGAAGGCACGAACGTCAATACGAAATACGGCATGGTCAACACGGAACACATCCTATTCATCGCCGCCGGTGCCTTTCACGTTTCTAAGCCGTCAGACCTGATTCCGGAGCTGCAGGGCAGATTTCCGATCCGAGTCGAGCTTGAGTCCTTAACCATCGACGATCTTAAACGTATATTGACGCAGCCGAAAAATTCGCTGATTAAGCAGTACCAAGCTCTCTTAAACACCGAAGGCGTACAGCTTGAGTTCACGGAAGACGCGATCACAAAGCTTGCCGAAATGACTGCCGAAATTAACAAAAGCACTGAAAACATCGGTGCCCGGCGGCTTCATACGCTGCTTGAAAAGCTTTTGGAGGAAATAAGCTTTCTCGGAAATGAGCTTGAGGAGAAGCTTCAGCTTATAGATGCGGCATTTGTTGAAAACAGGCTGGGCAGTCTGATTCAGGATCAAAACCTTCGGCAGTACATTTTATAGTTTAAGCAGATGTTAACAATACACTCGGTTAAACTTTCGCGGTTAAGCAACTTCATTAAGCATAAACAAGTTAAAGCACCGCTCCTTCTTTTAGCGCTTGTAGTGCTTAGCATTGGGTTAAGCTGCGGTAAGCGAAAGCCGCCGGTTCCGCCGACGGGCCGGGTTGTGCAGCGTGTCGAAGCAACCGGGTTCCAGCGCGGCAATCAGGTAATTCTTTCATGGAAGATGCCGGCCCGAAATG
>JANNGV010000002.1:0-7254 GCA_031404055.1 Chloracidobacterium sp. | reverse complement strand
AGCTCTTATGCATTTTCTTGCACAAATCGTTGAGCTCGGAATTGTTGAAGAGACTGCTCAGCACTTCCGGGTTGACCGACATCACGGTCACCTTACCCTGATGCTCGACGATGGTGATGCGACAGGGCAAAAACATGCCGACGCGCGGGTCAGTGGCGAGCGCCTGATTCAGAAAGCTGATGTTGCAGAAATAGACGATGGTTTGACGCGGATCGGCCTGCTCAGGCGTTGTCAGCCCGTATTCGAGCGGCTGCACTCAAAAGCAATACCCATTTTTGGTTTTGCCGTTAATTTTCAGCGGAAACAGATCGGGACATTCCCAAACACCGCCGTGCGAGCCGTCATTTTTGCCGAACTCACTTTCTATTTTCCAGTTTTTCAAATCGCTGGAAGTATAGAATCGAACGTGATTACCGACTGCCAAAACAACTACCCATTTTTGTGTAGCATCGTGCCAAAAAACTTTTGTATCACGAAAATCCTTGATGTTTTCGGTGTTGGGAATGACGGGATTCTTTTTGTATTTCGTCCAGGTCCGCCCGTTATCGCCGCTGTAAGCGATGCCCTGATATTGAAAATCCTTGCGTCCCGCTTTTTCCCCCTCCATCAAGTGATAGGTAAACATCGCAACCAGCGGTGGATTATTTTTCGTCCCAAGGCCCGACGAGTTTTGCTTATCAACCACCGCACTTCCCGAAAAAACATAGCCGAGATTGTCCGGCTTTAAAGCAATTGGCAAATTCTGCCAGTGAATCAAATCACGGCTGATGGCGTGTCCCCAATGCATTGGTCCCCAGACGGTATCGTTCGGATAATACTGATAGAAAAGATGATATTCGCCGTTATGATAGACCATCCCGTTCGGGTCATTCATCCAATTGGCCGGAGGGGAAAAATGCAATTGCGGACGATGCGGCTCATCGTATTGCGCACGGGTATTCATTGCAAAAACTAAAATAAAAAAAAATAAAGCTATTTTCATTGACTTGAATGCTCTTAGAAAGAGCTTCTTTTCGCCCATATATCAACACAGATAGACCTATATTAGAAGCAATCTGTGTTCATCTATGGCCAAGCTCATCTACAATTCCAGAATCACGGCTTGATACGGTCTTAAATCCCCACTGAACTCGGCGTAATTTCCGAACAAAACTTTAGCCTGGCTATAATCGAATCCAACATTAGCAGCCGCGTTCTTGTCTGTGAAATTCAACAAAATTAACAGCTTTCTACCATCAAGCTCTCGTTTGTACGTGAAAACGCTATTGTTTTCCAGATCGACAAAATCCGTCTTGCCATAAACCAAGCCAAGATTTTCTTTGCGGAATTTTATAATCCGGCGGAAATAATTCAGAACCGAATTCTCTTCCGATTCCTGATCTTTGGCGTTGATTTCGGTGTAGTTCGGGTTTACCTTGAGCCACGGGGTTCCATTTGTAAAACCCGCGTTAGCTGAACCATTCCATTGAAACGGCGTGCGCCCGTTGTCGCGTCCGATTATCTTTTGTGACTCCATAAATTCATCAATATCGCCGCCTTCGGACCCGATGAGTTTATGCAGATTGATCGTCATGATGTCGCGATAATCTTCGATGCTCTCAAAACGAATGTTGGTCATGCCGAGTTCGTCGCCGAAATAGAAATAAGGAGTGCCGCGCATCGTCATCAGAAAAGTGGTCAGCATTTTTGACGATAGTTCTCGGAAACCCGGCGAATCGTTTCCCCAACGCGACACCATTCGCGGAAAATCGTGATTCCCGAGATAAATGGTCCCCCAACCTTTTTCATTAAAGACCTGATCCCATTTGCGAAAAATTTCTTTGAACTCGAGAAAATTCCAACCATTCGGATCCATCAACTTTTTAGCCAGGTCCTTGTGACCCAAATTGCTGATGTCAAAATGGTAGGACATATTCAATTCGTTTCTGTCTTCGCCAACGTAATCCAGCACATTTTCGACACTTGTTCCCGGACCTTCGGCGACGGTCATAATGTCGTATTTACTTAAAACCTCCCGGTTCATTTCCCGCAAATATTCATGGCGGTGCGGGCCTTCGGCGTAATACTGTACAAAGTTTCCGTTGTATTTTTCGGGAAGTTGGGGAAAGGATGTGTCCTTTGAAATAAACGTAATTACGTCCATTCGAAAACCGTCAATCCCTTTGTCAAACCAGAACTTCATCATGTCATACACTTCTTCTCGCAATCGCGGATTTTCCCAGTTTAAATCCGGCTGCTTTCGCGAAAAATAATGCAGGTAATAAGAGTTCGTGGTCTCGTCATAGGCCCACGCATCGCCGTTTACATCAAAAAAACTCCAGCGCTTTGGCGGCGTCCCACGCTCTGCGTCCCACCAGTGATAGTAGTCACGATATTGATTTTCCCGCGAGCTGCTCGATTGTTTGAACCAGTCGTGCTCATCACTGCTGTGATTGACGACCAGGTCCAGCACCAGCTTGATTCCACGCTCGTGCATTCCCGTGAGCATTTCGTCGAAATCATCCATCGTGCCGAATTCGTCCATAATCGCCCGATAATCGGAAATGTCGTATCCGTTATCGTCATTCGGAGAGGCAAATATCGGATTGAGCCAGACAACATCGATGCCCAGACTTTTAATATAATCGAGCTTTTCGATTACGCCACGCAGATCGCCGATCCCGTCGCCATTACTGTCCTTAAAGCTTCGCGGATAAATTTGATAAACGACGGCTTCCTTCCACCATTTGCGTTCCGGCACGATGACTTCGGCATTATTATTCATAAAGCGATCTATGCCTCCGCCATTGTTGAGGTAGTGACCTCAGCTTCCAGCCATTCATCCAACTCCGGAACAGGCTCAACGTCCTTGGAGATAAACAAGCAGGCACCAGCACCCAACAGCAGACAGATGCCGGCAAGAACGATGGCATTTCTGGGGTCGTCGCCTAACAAAGATTTGTAGTAAAAACCGACGGTCAGCATTTCAATGATTTGCGGTATGCATATAAAAGCGTTCAACAGCCCCATGTACACGCCCGTCCGCGTTGGCGGCACGATCGATGTCGTCATAATAAACGGGATAGTAATGATCGCCGACCAACCGATCCCGACCAAAACCATTCCTCCCAAAACGACGTTAAGACTATTCGTGAAGAGCATCGATATAAAGCCCAGACCGCCAAACGCGAGAAAGACCGCATAGGTCATTCTTGTTCCCATAAGCCTGACGACGGTTGGAATCAGAAATGCCATCACCACCGTGGTGACATTCATCACGATAAACGCCAGACCGACTTTCGCCGAACCTTCCGCAAATCCGGGCGACTCAGGCGTTGGAGCGTTGTAGCAATGCCGTGCGATCGAGAGGGCGAGAAATTGCCACATCAACGGCATGCCATACCAAGTGAAAAATTTGACCCACCAAATTTGCCTTAGGCCTTTCGGCATATCTTTGACGGCATCCCAGATATCTTTGAACGCGTGGATCATCTTGCCAAAAATTCCGCCTTTTGCGGCTTGTTCGGCTCGAAATTGTTCAAGATTATCGGGCGGATATTCGGGCGTTGTCCATGCTGTCCAAGCCACGGTCACAAGCATTGCCGCCACACCGATAACGAAGGAATATTTGACGATATCAGGAATGGTTTTACCGTCCGTTTGTGCTGAAATACCGAAATACAAAAGCAGCAGCGGCATAAAACCTGCCGCAATCTGTCCGCCCGCAATCATAAAAGTTTGGACGGAGAATCCAAGCGTCCGCTGCTGATCGTTCAGCTTATCGCCGACCAACGCTCGGTACGGCTCCATCGCCGTATTCATGGAAGCGTCCAGGATCCAAAACAACCCAACCGCGATCCATAAACTAGGCGAGTACGGCATAAACAAAACCGCGACGCTCCCCGTTAATGCACCGATTAAAAAGAATGGCTTCCGGCGCCCGAACCGCGACCATGTTCCGTCGCTGATCGCCCCGATAAGCGGCTGAATTATCAGCCCCGTAACCGGACCCGCAAGCCAAAGTATAGGCAGTTTTGACTCGTCCGCATCCAGATAGCGGAAGATCGGGCTCAGATTCGCCTGCTGCAAACCGAACCCGTACTGAATGCCAAGAAACCCGAAACTCATGTTCCAGATTTGCCAAAAGGAGAGCCTCGGTTTTGCTTGTGTGTTCATATTTTATGACGTTCCAAAAGAAGTAAGATCTAGACTGGAGCGCAAGCATCCTTGCTTGCCTTGAGCGTCGTTTAGACGCGAAAGAGCATTTACCAACAGCCACCTCGAACTGACCGACCGTCCTTTTTTGCTCTCACGCAAACACGGATGCTGACCTCGAGTCACAACGCTCCGCTTACAGTTCAAAAATCACCGCTTCATACGGTTTTAATTTTCCGTCCGTAGAAGGCGTGGCATAATTTCCCATTAAAACTTTAGCCTTGGTCAAATCCAAACCGGTGTTAGCGATTGCATCTTTATCCTTGAAATTCAGCAAGACGAGTAGCCTTCTACCGTTCAACTCGCGGGTATAGGAATATACGCTTTCGTTTTCCTTATCGAGCAGCGTGTATTTTCCGTAAACCAAAGCCAACTCTTTTTTGCGCAGTTGGATAAGATTTTTGAAATAGTTGAGTGGCGAATTCCCGTCTTTTTCTTCGGCATAGACATTAGTGGTTTGGTGATTTGCGTTGACTGCCAGCCACGGTTTTCCTGTCGTAAACCCCGCATTTGCTGTGGCGTTCCACTGAAACGGTGTGCGCCCGTTGTCGCGAGCTGCGATTTTTTGCGACGCCATGAATTCTTCCAAATTTCCGCCGCTATCCTTGATGTTTTTATACCAGTTGATTGATTCGATGTCGCGATAATCCTCGATTTTATCAAACTTAATATTGGACATCCCAAGCTCATCCCCGAAATAATAGTACGGCGTGGCCCGCATCGTCAGCAGAAAAGTAGTCAGCATTTTTGACGATGCTTCACGAAATTCAGGCGAGTCGTTGCCCCAACGCGTCAGCATACGCGGTTGATCGTGGTTACCCAAATAAATAGTTCCCCAGCCTTTTTCGGCAAATACATCACTCCATTTGCTGTAAATTTCCTTGAATTTAACTAGACTCCAACCTTTCGGGTCAATGATCTTCTTTGAGTTAGGCATGTAACCCAAATCAACTCCTTCAAAATGATAAAACATATTCAGCTCGTTGCGTGCCGCATCTACATAATCAAGAGCCTCTCCGCTTGGCACGCCCGCTTCGCCGACGGTCATCACATCATATTTGCTTAAAACTTCACGATTCATCTCCTGCAAGTACTCGTGACGGTACGGCCCGTGATTATAGTAACCGCCCCAGTTGTCCTTGTATTCATCGGGAATCGGCGGGAAACTAGTGTCCTTTGAAATAAAAGTGATGACGTCCATCCGGAAACCATCAACACCTTTATCAAACCAGAACTTCATCATCGAATACATTTCCTGACGCAGCTTTGGGTTTTCCCAATTCAGATCTGGCTGCTTCTGGGAAAAGATGTGAAGATAATATGATTTGGTCTGCTCGTCGTATTTCCATGCGTCACCGTTGACATCAAAAAAACTCTTGCGCGGGTTCGGTTTGCCTTTTTCCTCCGGCCACCAATGGTAATAATCACGATAAGGATTGTCGCGGGACTTTCTCGACTCCTGAAACCATTTATGCTCGTCGCTGCTGTGGTTTGCAACCAGATCCAGAACCAATTTTATCTTCCGGTCATGCATTCCTTTCAGCAGCTCGTCGAAGTCTTCCATCGTGCCGAATTCCTTCATGATCGCCTGATAATCCGAGACGTCGTAGCCATTATCGTCATTCGGCGAGGCAAATATAGGGTTTATCCAGACGACGTCGATTCCAAGACTTTGAATGTAATCAAGTTTTTCAATGATGCCGCGCAGATCGCCTACTCCGTCGCCGTTCGAATCCTTAAACGAGCGGGGATAGATCTGATAAACCACCGCTTCCTTCCACCATTTACGACCCGGAATATTGTCGGCATTTGCGGTCGGAGCGTTGTTTGTCGCTACTTGATTGGTATTGCCGCCCGGCATTTGACACGACGCGGTAATCATCCCAAATAAAAAAATTATGGCGGTGATTTTTCGGTAATTCATAATTTTGACCGTCCTTGAAACAATGAAATTGCACCTCAATGACTGGACCGAAAGCATCCTTGCTGCAAAAGTAGTTTCTAGTCAGGCTCTTTTCGCCTTCTCAATCAATTCGTTGTTTCGTTCAAAAGAAAGTTCGTTAGCTTCATCGGAAGTCCTTGGCGGATACATATGCTTGCTGTAAGCGGGATAAGCCTCGGTCCGCAAATGTGCAAGCATATGGTGCCCCGTCCGCACGGATCTTTCGTGTCTCAATGCAGAAATATCGATCGGAGCAACGACGATCTTTTCGCCGTGGCCCTCGCTTGCTTTAGCGAGAACGCGGCCGTCAAAATCGACGATCATCGATCCGCCGGACCAGGAATACGGCGGATAGTGTTTCAAACTCGCGGCTTGGTTTGACGCCACGACATAGCACATATTTTCAAGAGCCCTGCAGCGGTTCACAATTGTCCACCAGCCCATCGGCTCAGTCGCGTTCCATGGGTCCATATACGCCGACACCCGAACTAGAATTTCCGCGCCGTTCATTGCCAGTTGCCGCGTGGCTTCCGGGAAAATCCAGTCATAGCAAATCGCAGTCCCGACATTGCCGATCTCCGTTTGGGCAACAGGAAACATTTCTTCCTCGTAACCTTCGATGTCATGCGGCGATGAATGAACCTCAAACGGGATCCACGGATTGACCTTCCGATATTTATATAGAATGCCGTCACCGCTGATAAGGCATGTAGTGTTAAAAACGTGGCCGGGATATTTCGCGTCCGTTTCGAGCATTGAGCCGCTCTGAATGAAAATTCCATGCTCCTTCGACTTCGCCTGCAATCTATTCGTGTGCTCGTTAGGAATCTCGACAGCGAGTTTATCCCGCAATTCAGCCAACTTTTCAAAAACTGGTGCCGAGTGAGCAAATTCGGGGAAGGTCACAAGCCGGACCGGCAAAAACGGCATCGAGCCAATAACAGCCGAATCGATTAGCTGCAAGATCCGGTCCGTGTTTTTTCCGCATTTCCAATCGTGAGACCGGGTTCGGAAAATCAGTTTGAATCGCGGCCGACGAGTATCGGATATGGTCCATAGGTTACAAAAACGACTACGCGAAACTACGGACGAAATTCTTCACATAGCACAATTTCGCT
>JANNGV010000001.1:0-9733 GCA_031404055.1 Chloracidobacterium sp. | reverse complement strand
GGAGGACGAGTATATCTCGACCGAGCATCTACTCATTGCTGTTGCTGCGGAGAAATCGGGAGACGCGGGACGGATACTCCGCTCGAACGGGATCACGAGTGAGGACGTGGAGAAGGTAATTACAGAAATGCGTGGCGGGTCTCGAATTACCGATCAGAACGCCGAAGAGAATTTTCAGGCCCTCGAAAAATACGCGCAGGACCTGACCGAACGGGCGCGGAAAGGAAAGCTTGATCCGGTAATCGGGCGTGATGAAGAAATTCGGCGGACGATACAGATACTTTCACGCCGTACAAAGAATAATCCTGTTTTGATCGGTGAGCCCGGTGTCGGCAAAACCGCCATCGTCGAAGGTTTGGCCCAGCGCATAGTTTCGGGTGATGTGCCGGAAACGCTTAAAAACAAACGACTTGTGTCACTCGACCTGGGCGCGATGCTGGCGGGTGCAAAATATCGCGGTGAATTTGAAGACCGGCTCAAAGCTCTCTTGAACGAGGTAGAAAAAGCGGAAGGACAGATTATCTTGTTCATTGACGAGCTTCACACTCTCGTCGGAGCCGGAGCGTCGGAAGGTTCGATTGACGCTTCGAATATGCTGAAACCAGCATTGGCACGCGGAACACTTCGAGCGGTTGGCGCGACCACGCTGGCCGAATATCAAAAATATATTGAGAAGGACAAAGCCCTCGAACGGCGTTTTCAACAGGTTTACATTGGGGAGCCGACGGTCGAGGACACTATTGCGATCCTCCGCGGACTCAAAGAGCGCTACGAGATCCATCACGGGGTTCGCATAAAGGATTCTGCGATAGTTGCGGCTGCGACTTTATCTCACCGATACATTACGGCCCGATTTTTACCTGACAAAGCTATCGATCTGATAGACGAAGCGGCGAGCAAGCTGCGTATTGAGATCGATTCGATGCCGCAGGAGATCGACGTACTCGAGCGCGAGATCCTTCAGCTTGAAATTGAACGGCAGGCACTTTCGCGTGAAACGGACGAAAAATCCAAACGGCGGCTCGAAGACATCGAAAAGCGTATTGCTGATCTCAACGAAAAGTCTTCCGCGATGAAGGCCAAGTGGCAGTCGGAAAAAGAAGAGATCGAGAAGATGCGTGCCCTCAAGGAGCAGCTTGATGAAGCTCGGACTGAGCTTGAGCGGGCACGTCAGCAGGGTGATCTGAACAAAGCGGCGGAACTTCAATACGGCAAAATCCCCGAGGTTGAAAAGCTGCTGGAAATTGAACAGAAGCGGCTTGAGGAGCTTCAGTCCGACGGCGTTTACCTTAAGGAAGAGGTCGATGAGGAAGACATTGCCGAAGTCGTGGCGAAATGGACGGGTGTTCCCGTCTCAAAAATGCTCGAAGGCGAAATGCAAAAGCTTATTCAAATGGAAGATAAGCTGCGCACCCGCGTGATCGGCCAGGATGAAGCTTTGGAGGCGGTCGCGAACGCTGTTCGTCGTGCACGTGCGGGCTTGCAGGATCCGAATCGCCCGGTAGGTTCTTTCATATTTCTTGGCCCGACCGGCGTTGGCAAAACCGAGACTGCCCGTGCACTGGCCGAATTCCTGTTTGACGATGAGCGGTCAATGATCCGGCTCGATATGTCGGAGTACATGGAAAAGCACGCAGTAGCACGGATGATCGGTGCTCCACCGGGATACGTCGGCTATGACGAAGGCGGCCAGCTTACCGAAGCGGTTCGACGCCGCCCTTATTCGGTCGTTCTCTTCGACGAGATCGAAAAGGCTCATCCAGACGTATTCAATGTGCTGCTTCAGATCCTGGATGACGGCCGTTTGACCGATTCAAAAGGACGTGTGGTTGATTTCAAGAACACGGTTTTGATAATGACGTCCAACCTTGGTTCGCGTGAGATACAGTCTTCTACCATTAACCCGCTTGTTGACAGAGATATCAAAACTGACATCTTGCAGGTGCTGCGCGATCATTTTAAGCCCGAGTTCCTGAACCGAATCGATGACATCGTCGTCTTCGAACAATTGAGCAGGGATGAGATCGCCAAGATCATTGACATTCAGTTGGAGAAACTGCGGAAGAATCTTGACGAACGCGGTATTTCGCTTGAGTTGGACGATACGGCGAGAGAGCTGATCATTCAGGAAGGTTACGATCCGGTTTATGGCGCCCGCCCGTTAAAGCGTGCGATACAAACTCTGATCCAGAATCCGCTGGCGGTAAAACTGTTGAAATCGGAGATCGGTAGCGGGCAGATCGTGAGGGCCTTGGCCGAAAACGGCGAGATCACATTTGCGACTCTCGAAAGCGAACAAAAGGCGGCGGGCAAGTAGTTAGTTTTGAGTCTCTGGTTTAGCAGGCGTCCCATTTATCGGAAGCGTGCTAAAGCAATTTCTCGGAGCATTGGAATGCGAAACGCTCCTTTTATAATAGCGATCTACGATCTACAATTTAGTAAATATGTTTAAGAAAAAAGTAATGAACGAAAACGACCCAATATTAGAGGAACTCCTGGACGAAGAAACGCCTGAGTTGCGAACCACCGACAAAAGGCGTTTTAACCAACAAGGCGAACGCGTCCAGAGTATCGAAGAGGAGACTAGAGTGCCCGTGAAATCTCCAAAAGAGATCGAGCTTGAAGCAAATCTCAAAGCCGAAACCGAACGGCGCGAAGCGGCCGAAGCAAAACTCGTGGGCGTGCAGGCAAAATTCGAAGAGGCAAAGGCCGGGCTTGAGAAAGAAACCTCGGACATGCGAACGCGTCTAATGAAAACGCTTGAGGATCGTGCAAAACAGGGCCAGTTTAATTTTCTGACGACGCTTTTGCCGGTTTTGGATAATTTGAATCTGGCGATCGCGGCAAGTGAGAAAGACTCATCGTCAGAAGTGCTTTTGGGCGGCGTTAAGGGAACGGCCCGTTCGTTCGAGCAGGCGTTGATGAGTGTCGGAGTTGAGGCGGTGCCTTCGATAGGCGTGGAATTTAACCCCGAGGTCCATGAAGCCATCGACACGACAGAAGTTGATGCGGAAAACGAAGGCAAAGTGACCGCGGAATATTCGCGAGGCTATAAATTCGGCGACAGGCTGCTTCGCCCGGCACGTGTGCAGGTAGGAAAGGCCCGGGCACAATCGGCCAGTGAGCTGTGAATACTGAAACTTTAGGATATTTGTAAACGGACGCATTTTGCGATGACGTAATAAATTTCTTTTGAAGACGTTTTCGAAGTGTTACTATGAGGATTGAGGGTGACTATTCATCCGATTTCCGCATCCAACTTTCCGGCAGACAAAAAGGGTTTTATGGCAGATATAGACGCATATAAAGATAAATTCAGCGATAGCGGACGCCGTGTTTTGGAGTCCGCGTTAGATGAATCGAAACGGCGCGATCAGAATTATGTCGCGATCGAGCATATTTTGCATGCCGTCGCTAATGAGGAAGATGAGCTTTTTACGTCAACGATGCGGGACCTTGCGGTTGATCCGCGTTCCGTAAAGCTGTTGATCGAAAAGCGGATGGCAAGCGGCAGGCAGCATACCGGAAAGGGCAATCGGATTGCACCGGAAACAACCGAGCTTTTCAAACGGGCGATGGATCGGGCCCGCTCGCAGGGCCGTCGCGTCATCGAAGGCAGCGACATATTTTATGTTCTGTCTAATGATGAACGAAGCATTTTGAACGACGTGCTGCAGAATTTGGGAGTTCCTTCGGATGAAGTTGCTCAAACCGCGCGCACTCGAATTCGCAAGCGTGAAAAAGAGGAAGAGCGTTCACGCCAAAAATACGAACTGCCGTCGTTCCTGAGGCATTTCGGCGTGTCGATGAACAAGATGGCGCGCGAGGACAAATTTCCGCCGACGATCGGACGCGAAAAAGAGATACTCCAAATGCTTGAGATCCTTTCGCACCGCGAGCGTTCAAATTCGCCGATGCTTGTCGGCGAGCCAGGCGTTGGCAAAACGGCTGTGGTCGAAGGATTGGCACGGCTTATCGAGCTTGAACCCGAAAAGGTGCCGGCTAGATTACGCGACGCACATATTGTTCAACTTCAGATGGGCGGCCTGGTCGCCGGTACAATGCTCCGCGGAATGTTCGAGGAACGTATAAAGGGCATTATCGATGAGGTGAAGGAAAAAGATCATATTATTCTTTTCATCGACGAAGCCCATTCGATCATCGGTGCCGGTGCGGCGATGGGAACATCAAGCGATGCTGCGAACATGTTCAAATCGAGTTTGGCTCGCGGCGAACTTCGCATCATCGGTGCGACGACTATGACCGAGTACAAGGAGTACATTGCCGAAGACGAAGCTCTTTCAAGACGCTTCCGGCTTGTCACCGTCGAGGAACCGACTATCGATCAGACGAAAGCGATACTGCTTGGTCTGCGCCCGCGATTGGAAAAGAATTATTCGGTGACGATATCTGACGAAGCGATAAATATGGCGCTTGAGATGTCGCCCAAGTATATTCGCAATCTTCACCTCCCGGACAAAGCGATTGGCTGGCTCGACACCGCGTCGGTAAAAGTCGAGATCAATGAACCCACCGGATTAACGGTGTTGCCGGAACACATTATCGAAGTCATTTCTCAGGAATCGCGCATTCCGAAGGACATGATCTATCGCGATACATCCGACCGGTTTTCGGCAATGGAAATCGATCTCGCAAACCGGGTTGTCGGACAAAAAGATGCGGTTCGTGCAGTTGCAGAAAGGCTGCGGCTCAATAAAGGTCCGTTGAAGGATAATCATTATGCACCGGACGGCGTATTGCTTTTCCTCGGTCCGACCGGCGTCGGTAAAACTGAACTTGCAAAAGCAGTTGCCGAGTTTATGTTCGGCGACGAGCAAAAGATGATCCGCATCGACATGAGCGAGTACGGCGACGGAACCGTTGGCATTGAAAAGCTGATCGGCATGCCGCGCGGCATTGTCGGATCCGAACGTGGCGGCATTCTTACCGAGCAACTTCGCGACAATCCCTATACGGTTTTGCTTCTGGATGAAGTCGAAAAAGCTTCGCCTTACCTGATGAATATCTTTCTTCAGGCGTTCGACGAAGGTTGGATCACCGACGGCCGCGGCAAGAAGGTCTACCTCTCCGATGCGATCGTCATCATGACATCGAACCTCGGCTCCGAAAACTTCAAGCGTTACGAAAAACCTCTCGGTTTCGGGCAAAAGACCCTCGGCGACGTCATACAGATCAAGGGCGATGTGATGAAAGCCGCCGAAACCCGCTTCACACCGGAATTTCGCAATCGTATAGACGAGATCATAATATTCTCGCCGCTGACGATGGACGAAGTCCGCGATATTGCCAAGATATATTTAGGCAAACTTAAACGCAAAATGGAATCACAAGGCAAGCTGGTCGAGATATCGGACGCAGCTCTCGACCTTTTGACGGAAAAAGGTTTTTCGCCAGCATATGGCGCACGTTTCCTGAAGCGCCACATCGACCAAAAGGTAAAACTGCCTATAACCAACGAATGGAAAATGGGCATGAGATTCGTCGTCGATGCCATAGATAGCGAAATCGTCGTCAAACCGATGGATGCCTTCAGCCTGAATTGATCGACTTCTTTTTGACTGGCTTCACTGAAACAGCTATCGGTGAAGCCCTTTTCAACCCTCAGAAGAGTATGTCTATTTTGTTTTCCACCGCGCTCGCGCGTTTTGCGTTCTTGCTTGCCCTTCTGTTCTGCTGCACTCCCGCAATTGCACAGGAGTTCTCGTTTAAATACCTATATTCTTTTGAGCCCGCCATGGTTACCGAAGGACCTCAGATCGGAGCTTTAGACATCAGCTACCCTGAGGCAGCCAAGAAAAACGGCGTTGAAGGCACTGTAAAAGTGTCTTTGACTTTGGGAGAAGATGGAAAGGTTCGGGATATAGTTATTGTTCAGGACCTGCCGCACGGCGTCGGAGAAGCTGTCCGAGCGGCGCTTCTGAAGTTGTATTTTAAGCCGGCCGCCGCGATGGGCAAGCCTGCAGCAATAAAGGCTTCAATTGATTATATTATCTCGGTATTCTACGGCGAATCCGACGGCAATGTCTCAAAACCGAAAATACTTGAAAAACCTCAGCCGCCCTATCCGGAAAATCACCGCAGCGAAAAAGTGAAGGGCAAGGTTGGTGTAACTGTGTTGTTTTTTGCGAATGGCCAGTTGAGGATAGTCGGAGTCAGCAGTACGATGCCGAGGGAATTCGACAAAGCCGCTTTAGAAGCGGCAAAGATGCTTAAGTTCATTCCCGCGATTCACAAAAAGAGTAAGCAGCCGGTTTCGCAGCAAGTGATAGTTGAGTACGATTTTAAACCCTGAGCAAAATTTCCGCATCTTATTTCAACAGTGGTAAATATGAGTTTTCGATTTTTAATAGCGTCGGCATGTTACATTTCATTTGCCGCGTTGCTGTCCTTAGTCTTAATCACGAGTGGGCTTTCTCAAAACTCTTCGGCAAGTTCACAAGCGGAAGGCGTTCTCGCTAAGGCAGTCCAAAATCTCGGCGGCGAAAAGTATCTGAATGTAAAAACCCAGATCGGACGTGGGAAATACAGTGTTATACGTGAAGGCACCGTTATTTCGTTCCAATCGTTTATTGACGTTATCGTTTTTCCGGACAAGGAACGGACCGAGTTCAGAGGCGGCGGCGCGAAAAAAAGTGTGCAAACGAATGTAGGCAGCACCGGCTGGACGTTCGATGGCGACGCGGAACTGGTCAAGATCCAGGACGAAAAACAGATCGAAAATTTCAAGCGCGGAATTCGCGTCAGCCTCGACCACCTTCTCCGCGGCAGTTGGCGTAACGACGCGAGCCTATCTTACGTTGGAAAGCGTGCCGCAACGCTGGGCAAACGAAACGACGTCGTAAAACTGACCTACAAAGATGGGCTGGTTGTCGAATTTGAATTCGCGGCCGACGATGGCGTCCCGCAAAAAGCGATCTACTCGCGCCTGAACGCCGATAACGAAGAGATCAAGGAAGAAGACCGATATGCCCAGTTCATCGACGTAAACGGCATCAAATCTCCATTCATCATTGATCGATTCATGAACGGAGTTCAAAGCTCGCGGATAAATTACGAATCCCTCGAATTCAACAAGGCCATACCAGATTCGATCTTCTCCAAACCCGCAAATCCGAAGGAACTCAAGAAAGACCTTAAATTCTAATCATAAATTCGATACCAGGCGTAAAGAGAGTGAAGGTCCGGTCACCTTCACTCAATAGGAATTCACCTCGCTTAGATTCTATAGGTCGCGGGATGATAACTGGAAAGAATTAATTCAAAAATCGCGGCGGGCGAATTCTTCTTTTAGCCGGGATCATTTGTTGTTCATCTCCGTGCTAGGATATGGCAATGGTTTGAAGTAAATTTTCAGATTTGACCCGGCTTCGATCTTCGGACGAAGTTTTTCATACACGTCGTTCGTTACGCCGAACCCCTGAGCATCGGGTCCAAATTTTGTCAATTTCAGGTCTTTTATCAACAATAGCTTCACTAATCTCTCAAAATCATATAGATTAGCCGATTTTCCGCCTTTAGCGGTTACTTTGGCGACATATTCCGCATATTGTTTTTGCAGCATCTTTTGCATATTGACACTCATCTTCTCCGCGCCTTCATACCAAGCCTGCTCAAAACCCGGAAACCGGTGCTTTCCAGCAAACCCGAAATTATTCTTTACCCATTCATCCGGAAACTTCGGCTTGAACACACTGCCCTCAAGCAGCAACTTTGGCGTAACCGCCCAATCTCCGACCGTGTAGCAGGCGGCAAAGGTGCCAAAGCGGATGCCGTCTTCCTGATCCAATCTTGCCAGGTACGCAAAAAAGCCAACGAATTGAGTGATCATGCCGAGGAACAAGCCAGCAACACTAATTATTTCTGCCGCGACAATCGCGATGGGGGCGAACTCACCGATTAATCCCACAACATTCAAGACACCATCGATCGTCCAGTTATATTGATTGAAAAGTCGGTTTAGATCGTGCTCCTCCAGACCCAGCATTTCCGCCAGGGCCTTTACATCCACTTTCTCCGTTGGCGGTACGCCCGATGGAGGAGGAGGAGGTTCGGGATTGCCCCAGTAGACGATTTGTACGGCGCGCCAGTAAGGATCCTCTTTTCCGTCAGCAACTTTTGCGTCGCGTGCGGCTTCTTCACCAACCGCGACGCTCTGATTTACTTTAAAGTTAGCTCTCGAAATAGACCTGAGTCTTTTAAGCACTTCGTCGTTTCGGCGTTGCGAAAGAGCTTGATTACTGGCAGCGCTGCCGGAGCGGCTGGCCATTCCCATCAAAAGGATACTGCCGCCCTTGTCCAGGACCGGCACGACTGAAGATGTAAGAAAAGCTAAGTGATCGGGGTGCAATCCGTGACTGCCTATGTTGAAGTGGCTTAACCGCACAACTTCGGTGCCGCCACCTGACGCTATTTTTGTAACTGCGCTGCTCATATTACTTCCTCCGTTAAATTCAAAGCTGCATATTTCATTTTCTATGTCTCCGCTATATTTGCATTCTTTCGTGGTTGGAATTTTCGGCATTCCAAAGATCTTTTGCAGATCAGCAAATGGCCTGATGCTGATTCAGTCGAGTGTAGATCTCCGCTTTCGATTAGAGACAACAGTTCGCACGACCTTTTACGTATGGAACTGACCGCTGAGTCTAAATTAAGGAGGTCCACCTCACATTTACATTCTTCGCAAAACCAGCGGACCGCTTTTTGTCTGACAAACATGACGCTGCGCTCATGCTTTTCCGTGGTGATGAGAATTTTCTTTGCTTTTATCGACATTTGTCTTAGAATCGGCTTCTGATTAAAGTTTCGACCGGTTTTGGCCGCCAACGACACGTTTCGTTGGCAGTAACGGTTATAGAACAGGAGCATCCGGAGTGTCCTGAACTTTTTCTCCCTTGTTTCTCCGTTATTTCTCGGATTGCGTTATGGATAATGGAATCAATTACTTAAGAGAATTCGGTAAATTTCGAATCGACCCCGAGAAACGTGTTTTATGGTATGAGAACGAACCTGTTAATCTTCCTCTGAAAGAAATTGAGTTGCTGTGCGTCCTGACCGAAAAGGGCGGCGAGGTGTATACGAAAGAAGAGTTGTTAAATCGAGTTTGGGCCGACTCGTTTGTCGAAGAAAGCAATCTTTCCCGCCACATTTATCAGATCAGAAAAATCTTCAGGGAATATGGCGAATCCGAAGACCTGATTCAGACTGTTCCACGCCGAGGTTATCGTTTCGCCGGGGAGGTTCGCGAAACGACGAACGGTGACGTCGTTATAGAAAAACACACTTCGACACAAACACTTATAGAAATTCAGTATGACGCTGGAGATCAAGCGCTCGTAAGCGAACACACGAATGGAAGCCTGGCTTTGTCCGGCACCGCTTTAACCCCGCTGCGTGTCATGTCTTTGCTCGCCGTCGGCTCTATTTTGCTGGCCAGCATAGCTTTCGTTTGGAATTATCGAGCCGGGTCTAACAGTGGCCCAGGCGCCGAAATCAAATCGATCGCCGTATTGCCGGTTAAATCATTTTCCGCTTCGTCTAATGACGAAGAGTTGCGGCTGCGAATCACTGACGCGCTTATCACAAGGTTAGGTGGCATGGACCGGGTCGCCGTCCGGCCGACGAGCGCCATCTTGCTCTTCGCCGGATCCGAACAGGACGGCCTGGAAATCGGGAAAAGTCTGAAGGTCGATGCAATAATTGACGCAAGGATTCA